>CANJPG010000003.1 GCA_947476065.1 Fidelibacterota bacterium | reverse complement strand
GCCTTGGCCGGCTGGGGGGTGCGCGAGGGCGCCGCCGTGGTCGGCTATGGGCTGTTTGCCGTCCCGGCCGAGACCGCCGTCACGGTCTCTGTTGCCTTTGGGCTGGCACTTTTGATTGCCAGCCTGCCCGGCGGATTTTATCTATGGTCTGCTAGGTCCGGCCTTCAGCCGCCGGACACCGAAGCCAACAGTCTACCCGCTTGAGACAAAGCGCCTGATATAAAAAGAATTCATCATGCCCGATCAGACCAACATCCTCGCGGGGTCCGCCCTCGTCGTGACCTCCATCAACCCGCCCAATGCGGTAATGACCGCCTTGCGCGACGGGGCCCGCGACAGCGGTGTGCGCTTCGTGATCATCGGCGACACCAAAAGCCCGGCCGACTTCAAACTGGACGGCAGCGAATTCCTCAGCGTCGACGCCCAGCGCGCCACCGGCCTCAAGTCCGCTATCCTGTGTCCTACGCGCCACTACGCCCGCAAGAACATCGGCTATCTGCTGGCCATCCAGGGCGGCGCGCCCTTGATCATCGAGACCGACGACGACAACTATCCGCGGCCGGCCTTTTTCGGGACGCGCGACCGCGCACAAAAAGCATCGGTCGTCGCCGCCCAGGGCTGGGCGAACCTGTACCGTTATTTCTCCGATGTACCGATCTGGCCGCGCGGCCTGCCGCTCGACACCGTCAACGCGCCCCTCGCAGAGTTTGAGACGCTGACGTCCACCACCGTCGACTGTCCTATCCAGCAGGGCCTTGCCGACGAGAACCCAGACGTCGACGCGATCTATCGCCTACTCTTTCCGCTGCCCCAGAATTTTCGCGCCGACCGGCGTGTGGCCCTGGCGCCCGGTGCGTGGTGCCCGTTCAACAGCCAGAACACCACCTGGTGGCCAGAGACCTATCCCCTGCTCTATCTACCGGCCTATTGCTCGTTCCGCATGACCGATATTTGGCGCAGCTTCGTCGCCCATCGCATCGCCTCTGCCAACAACTGGCACATACTTTTCCATGAATCGACCGTCTGGCAGGAACGCAACGAACACAGTCTGATGCGCGACTTCGCCGACGAGGTGCCGGGCTACCTCAACAACGCGCGCATCCGCGAAATCCTCGATGCCTTGACGCTGCCAGCGGGCGCTGCGCGCATTCCGGACAATCTGCGCAGCTGCTACCTGGCACTGATCGATGCCGGCTTCATCGGGCGCGAGGAAATCGTATTGCTCGATGCCTGGCTCGAAGACCTGGCCGCGATGGCTAAATGAGCGCGGCCCCGTTGCGCCTGTCCCTCTGTCTGATGACATGGAATGAGATCGTCGGCTGTAAACAAGACGTTCCGTCGCTGCCGCTGACCGCTTTCGAGGAAGTCTTTGCCATCGATGGCGGCTCGACCGACGGCACCATTGAATACCTCACTGAGCGCGGCATTCCGGTGTTCCAGCAGGAAACTCGCGGCTACAACGGCGCCTATATCTCGGCCTTCCATCACTGCACCACCGATGCCCTGGTGATCTTTCATCCCAAAGGCTCTATCGACCCCGCGATCCTGCACACGTTCCGGCCCCTGTTCGACGCCGGCAACGACCACGTGATCGCGAGCCGCATCATCGCCGGCAGCGTCAACGAGGAAGACAGCAATCTTTTCCGCCCGCGCAAATGGTTCGTGCGCGGGCTGGCGCTCATCGCTGCCATTCTATGGTGCCGCAAAGGCAACATGATCTGGGACGTGCTGCACGGCTGCCGCGGCATGAAGCGCGCGGCTTTCACGCGAGTCGATGTCCTGCCTAAGGGGCTCTCCGTGGACATCGAAATGGTCGCGCGCGGATATCGCATGGGACTGCGGCAAACCGAATTCCCCGTCGCCGAAAAACCGCGCCCCAGTGGCGATACCCATTTCAAGGCCTGGCCCACGGGCAAGGCGCTGCTGCGCTACGTCTGGGCCGAGCTGCAGCGCCCGGCGCCGCGCTAGCCGGACTCCTTCTTCAACAACGCCCGTTTACGCTCCAGGCCCCAGTAATATCCCGCGAGGCTGCCGTCGCTGCGGACCGCGCGGTGGCACGGGATCGCGACGCCGAGATGATTCGCGCCGCAAGCCGAGCCCACCGCACGCACGGCCTTCGGAGCGCCGATGCGGTTGGCGATCTCGGCATAGGTCGCGGTCTCGCCGGCGGGAATCCGGCACAGGGCTTTCCAGACGCGTTTTTGAAAGGCGGTGCCGCGCACATCAAGCGGCAGCTGGTGGCCTTGGCGCGGCGCGTCGACAAGGGCGACCACGTCCTTGACCGTTCGCGCAAAGTCCATGCCGGCTTCGGCCAGCATGGCCTTGCGGAAACGCCCTTGCAGTTCGGCCACCATATCCTTCTCCGCGTCGCCGAAGAGGATGGCGCAGATGCCCTTGTCGCTGCGGGCAACGAGTACTTTGCCGAGGCTGGATTTTCCAAAAGCATAGCTAATGGTCGCCTCCGCTCCGCCCGCCTTATAGCGGCGTGGCGCCATGCCAAGCACGGCGCTGGATTTCTCGTAGAAGCGGCTGCTGGCGTTGTAGCCGGCGCCGTAGATCGCATCCGTGACGCTGTCGCCCGCCGTGAGTCCGGCGCGCACTTTGCCTTCGCGTAATGCAACGGCGTAGTCCTTGGGCGTCAGCCCGGTGACCTGTTTGAATAGCCGGTGGAAGTGATGGGGGCTCATGCCGACATGCACCGCCAATACGGCTAGGCTCGGCGCGTCCTCGGCCTGTTCGATGATGCGGCAAGCCTTGGTCACCAGGGCCGCGCGCCGCGCCTCGTCCGGGGCTTGATCGGGCTTGCAGCGCTTGCAGGGACGAAAGCCCGCCCGCTCCGCCGCCGCCGGGCCGTCATAGTAGGTCACGTTTTCCGGGCGCGGGCGGCGCGCGCCACACGTTGGCCGGCAGTACACCCCCGTTGTCGCCACCCCGTAAAAAAATCTCCCCTTGGGGTCGCGCGCGACCAAGGAAATCCAGCGTGGGTCTTCCATAAGGGGTTTGGCGCTCATGGCGATGTTCATCCCGTAGTCCTGCAAAAGAAACAATCCAGGGTGTGAGAGGTAGCGCCTTCTGCAGCGTTATACCTCCCGATGTTTGCTTTTGAATTTCGGAAATCGGAAACACGTATTGTTTTATTCCAATGGCTTATAAGAGACGTTCGCAACTTTTTCACCCACTTGCGCAACTATTAGTACACATGCGCGTTGTAGTTGGAGCGGTTCATTGCCAGGTGCGGGAAGGCACACAATGAATATGAGCGCCGGCGTCCACGTTCAAAACGACCTGGATTGGTCGAAGACCACATTCCTGGTCGTAGACAGTAAAGCCATGTACCGCGATATGGTCCAGACCGCCCTTTTGGGTGCCGGTGCCAAAAGCGTTAAACACGCCAACAGCGTCGAAAAGGCGATTGAGTCCCTCACCCGCTACGGCCAGGAGATCTCCTGCGTCATCACCGAATGGGACATGGCGCCCGTCGGTGGCCTTGAACTGTTGCGCAAGATCCGTGCTCGCGCGCTGCCTAAGACCTCACCACGCACCGCCGTCATCATTCTCACTGCCCGGGCCGATGCGGCCATCGTGAAAGCCGCCATGGCGATGGACGTGAACGGCTTCGCCGTTGCGCCGCTGTCATTTGAAAAACTCGTGAAGACCGTGGCACATGGTCTCCAGCGTACATGGATGCTGCAGCAGCCGGCGCAGTACCTTGCCTTGCCCGGCGTCGATACCTCGCAACCCGATCCAAGCAAAGCCTTCACCGCTCAGCCCGCGGCGGCGATCACCAATGCGGGAGTGGGTGTGGGGCCGGGGACCGCACCGTCGCGCCCTGCCAATACACCCGTGACCGCCAACAAACCGACGCCCCGACGCAGCGAACAACTAAAGAACGTGCACATGTGCATCTTGTCCGAGGTCCGACCCGGACAGGTCCTGGCGCGCGATCTGCGCGACAAAGACGGCCACCTCCTGCTCAGCGCCGGCGCGGTGTTGAAACCCACGCTGATCGATCGTCTACGCAACGTCGCCGAGGGTCACGCCGACAGCTACCATGTCTGGATCGGCGACCGCGACGAGACTCAGCATTAGAATCCGGCCCTAAAAACCAGCGTAGGCCCGCGCGAGGCCGAAGGCCGCTCCTGCCAACACCACCCAGTGCAGGCCGGCCTTGAAGCGCACCAGAACCACAAAGGCCAAAAGAATGGCTAAGAGGCCGGGCACGTCGATGCCGCCCTCGGTTTTGAACACCACCTGACGGGCGACGAACACGGCCAAGGTGGCGATCACACCAACCACCGCGGCGGTGATGGCCGAGAGCGCACCGGCGGCCGTTTTGATTTTGGCGATGCCCTCGATATAAGGCGCGCCCGCCAGGATCAGAAAAATCGACGGCAGGAACGTCGCGTAGAGCGTCACCAGTGCACCCAATGTCGCCGCCGCCAACGGACTCAGCGCGCCGCCGGAATTCCAGCCGGCGAAAAAGCCCACGTATTCGAGCACCAAGATCAAAGGCCCCGGCGTGGTTTCAGCCAAGGCCAAGCCGTTGATCATGTCGGCCGAGCTTAGCCACTGAAAATGATTCACCGCCGCGTCGGCGACGTAGGGCAACACGGCATAGGCGCCGCCGAAAGTGACGAAGGCCGACTGGGTGAAGAAACGCGCCAGGGTGAGGAAGGGCTGCTGGCCGGCGAAGGCCACGACAATTGCTACCGGAATGGCGAGGAGGGCCAGGTAAGTCACAGCCAGTTTCCCCAGCCGCCGCGCCATGCCGCGGGTGTCGAAGGCCTCTGCCAGCGCGGTGCCGGGCTTAGCGGTGATCCAGCCGACCAGCCCCGCGCCGAGGACGATGACGGGAAACGGCAGATGCATCATCTCCAGCGCGACGAAGGCCATCAAGGCCAGGCCAAGCGCGATCCAGGTTTTCAGAGTACGCCGGCCAATGCGCCAGACCGCATGCAGCACCAGGGCCACCACCACCGGCTTCAGGCCGTTGAGGACCGCACCCACGATGGCGGTATCCCCGTGGGCCGCCGCGACCCAGGCCAGGGCATACAGCAGCACCGCGCCCGGCAGAACGAACAGGATTCCGGCGGTCAGCGCACCCTTCAGCCCATGCAGTTTCCAGCCGACATAGGTGGCCAGCTGTTGCGCTTCCGGGCCCGGCAGCAGCATGCAAAAATTGAGCGCCTGAAGAAATGCCTCCTGCCCGATCCATTTGCGGCGGTCGACCAGTTCATGCTGCATCACCGCGATCTGGCCGGCGGGGCCGCCAAAACTGATGAATCCCAGGGTGATCCAGAACCGCAGCGCGTCGCGATAGCTTGGTGTGTCGGTCATGAGCTTGTGATGAGTTTTGGCTTTTGCCCGGCGCCGCGTGGTTTATGATGGGGCCATGCGGATTGATATTGTCTTCGATACGGTATGTCCCTGGTGCTTTGTCGGCAAGCGCCGCTTCGACCGCGCGCTGAAACTGCGCCCGAACCTCAAGCCCGAGGTGCGCTACCGCTCGTTCCTGCTGAACCCCGACCTGCCGCCCCAGGGCGTCGACCGGCGCGAATACCTTGAGCGCAAGTTCGGCGGCAGCCACCAGTACGACCGCATCGCCGAGGCGCTGGCTTTTACAGGTAAAGGCGAAGGCATCAATTTCGCGCTGGATAAAATCAAGCGCACGCCTAATTCCGCCAACTCTCACCGCCTGGTGCGCCTCGCCCACACGTTGGGCCGCCAGCACGAGGCGGTCGAGTTGCTCTTCACTGCTTTCTTCGAGCGGGGTCTCGACCTTGGCAATATCGAGGTGCTGATCCGCCTGGCCGAGGAGTTGGGCATCGAGCGCCCAATGGCCACGGCGCATCTCTCGGGCGACAGTGACCTGAACGCCGTCTACACCGAGAACGCGCGAATGCATCGCCTGGGGATCACCGGCGTGCCCTGCTACATCTTCAATGAAGGCCGGGCCATCGCAGGCGCCCAAGAGCCCGAAATTCTGGTTCGGATGCTCGACATGGCCGTGGCGCAAGAGGCCGAACGGCCCATTTTGCAGAGTTCTGGCTGAGAAATCTCCGCGATTTCAATACCTTCATCTGTGTGTAAAAGGTGCTGAAAGACTTGCCGAGACCCCTTTGGCTTCGTATTCTTAGTTGCGACCACAAACTAAATATCCGGCGCACCGGAAATAGTCGCGAGGTTGGGGAAAATGGGGACGGTAAATGGACACAATCCACGATCTGAGGCTCAAGACTTCGCTGCCCTATGACAGCGTCGAGAGCATGCTCTCGCGGTCCTGTAGCAAGCTCTATTCCATGACGCTGGACGGTATCGAAGACAGCAAAGGCGGCCAGCCGCGCAAAGTGATCCGGATCTCCTTCGAGGACCCGGCAGACCGCGAGCGGTTCCGGGAGCACTTCCAGAAGGCACGCGACACCTCACCGTTGGGGACTCCGAAGCCCCACATACCGGCAAGTTGAGAGTTCAAAGCCCTTAACCTAGCGCGTCGGCTGTCGTTGCAGCCGGCGCGTTAGGCTGATTCCACAACACGCGGAATTTAAAACATAATTTCGGTGGGCCTTGGGCCGGGCCAAAGGCGCAAATTAACGATTTGGTTACTCTGAGAGGGCATTCTTCTCCGATTGAGAAGACGACCGCCGATACCAGAGGAGCCCGCGATGCCCGAAGAATTCGTTTGTGATCACATCTTCAAGATCACCTTCAGTCACACCAGATTCGAAGCGCTGATCACGAAAGCTTGCCGCGAGCCGTTCCTCATTGAGCTCGTCGGCCACGACCCCACGCTCGTGCCGCAAGTGCGGCTCTACAACGTCGGCTTCAGTACGCCGGAAGATCGTGACCGCGTGCGCATCGCCATGCGTTTCCTAGAGAAGGAACACGCGGCGGCAGCGTCATCTGCGCCGCGCAACCCTGCCATCTCGGGCAAATTCGCTAGCGCCTAACTGGCCTTCTGAGCAATCGCCGCCATCTGACGCAGTACGGCCTGCAGCCCTTTGACGCGAGCCGTCGGCGTCTCCCACGGCCGCACGAACACCAGCTTCTGATCCGGACGCAGCTTTAAGGTCCCCGCTTGCTTGGCGATGTAGTCGACCAGGCCGATCGGATTGGGGAAGGTGTTGTTGCGCAAGGACACCACCGCGCCCTTGGGTCCGGCATCGACCTTGTCGACGTTGGCGAGACGGCACATGGCCTTGATGCCCACGACATCCAAGAGGTTCTCGACTTCCGGCGGCAGCGGCCCGAAGCGGTCGATGAGTTCGGCGGCAAAGGCCTCGATCTCGCCGGCGTCGTGCAAGCCGCCCAGACGGCGGTAGAGCGACAGCCTGATCCCCAGGTCTTTGACGTAGGTGTCCGGAATGAGCACCGGCGCACCGGTATTGATCTGGGGCGACCATTCGTCGGCTGCCGGTTTGCTGTCCTCGGTCTCGCCGGCCCGGGCCGCCGCAACGGCCTCTTCCAGCAAATGCTGATACAACTCGACGCCGACTTCCTTGATGTGGCCCGACTGCTCGTCGCCTAAAAGATTTCCGGCGCCGCGAATATCGAGGTCGTGGCTGGCCAGGGTGAAGCCGGCGCCCAGGCTGTCCAGGGTTTGCATCACGTCCAGGCGCTTCTCGGCGGTGACGGTGGGTTTGCGGTCGGGGGGTAGCGTCAGGTAGGCGTAGCCCCGCGACTTGCCGCGCCCTACTCGCCCCCTGAGCTGGTAAAGCTGCGACAGGCCGAACATGTCGGCGCGGTGGATGATGATGGTGTTCACCTGGGGCATGTCGATGCCGGACTCGATAATGTTGGTGGATAGCAGCACGTCGAACTTCCCGTCAGCAAAGGAGGTCATGACGTCCTCCAGGACCGTCGGGCGCATCTGCCCGTGGGCCACGGCGTATTTCACCTCGGGCACCAGCTTCTGCAGGCGCTCTGCCACACCGTCGATATCGGCTACGCGCGGGCAGACGTAGAAGGTCTGGCCGCCCCGGAAACGCTCGCGCAGGATGGCCTCGCGGATGACGACGGGGTCGAAAGGCAGCACGAAGGTACGCACGGCCAATCTATCGACAGGCGGCGTGGCGATCAGACTCATCTCGCGCACGCCGGTCAGCGCCATTTGCAAGGTGCGCGGGATGGGCGTCGCGGTCAGGGTCAGGACGTGAACTTCGGACTTGATCTGCTTCAGGCGCTCTTTGTGGGCCACGCCGAAATGCTGCTCCTCGTCGACGATCAAGAGACCCAGGTCCTTGAATTCGATGCCCTTGGCCAGCAACGCGTGGGTGCCGACAACCAAGTCGATGGTGCCGTCCTTCAGGCCGTCTTTGACCGCCTGGGCGTCTTTGGGGGCTACCAGGCGCGACAACTGCCCGATCCGCAAAGGGAAGCCGGCAAATCGAGCGCTGAAATTGCGGAAGTGCTGCCGCGCCAGGAGCGTCGTCGGCACCACCACGGCGACCTGCATGCCGCTCATGGCGGCGACGAAGGCCGCCCGCAGCGCCACCTCAGTCTTACCGAAGCCCACGTCGCCGCAGATCAGGCGGTCCATGGGACGACCCTTGATCATGTCGTCCAGAGTATCGGCGATGGCGCGGAACTGGTCGTCGGTCTCGGCATAGGGGAAGCGGGCGCAGAACTCCTCGAAGGTGCCTTCGGGCGGCGGCATGGCCGGGGCGTCCTTGACCTGGCGCGCGGCGGCGATCTGGATCAGTTGGTCGGCCATGTCGCGGATGCGCTGCTTGAGCTTTGCTTTGCGCGCCTGCCAGGCCGCACCGCCCAGCTTGTCGAGCTGCACACCGGCCTGCTCCGAGCCGAAGCGCGACAGCACGTCGATATTCTCAACCGGCAAGAACAGGCGGTCGTTGCCGTAATAGCTGATGCGCAAACAGTCGTGGGGGGCGCCGCCCACGGTCAGTGTCTCGAGGCCTTCGTAGCGCCCGATGCCGTGCTCGGTGTGGACGATCAAGTCACCTTCGGAAATCTGCGACGCATCGGCGATGAAGGCATCGGCCCGGCGGCGCTTCTTGGCGGCACGCACCAGCCGGTCGCCGAGCAGGTCCTGCTCCGAGACAACCGCGAGTTTTGACGTGATGAAGCCACGTTCAAGCGGCAGGGGAATCGCAGCCAATAAGCTGCTGTCAGCCTTGATAACTTCCGCCCATGTGGTGACGTCGGCGACGGCCGTGAAACCGTGATCACGCAACGCGCCGGACAGGCGGGCCTTGGAGCCCGCGCTGGTGCCGGCCAGCACCACGCGGCGGCCTGCGGCCTGCTCGGCCTTGATGTGGGCGATGAAGGCTTCAAAGACGTTCTCGTTGGGACGGGCGCGCACGTCGGCGAAGGTGCGCCCAGGTCTGCCACCAGCATCCTCAAAGCTGCCCACGTCCGGCGCTTCATAGCTGCGGAAGGCAGTGACGGCTCGGGGGGTCATCAGCTTGGCCCACTCGTCCTCGTCGATATACATCAAGGCCGGCGGCACCGGGTGGTAGACGATGCCGCTGTCTTCCAACGAAATTTTGCCGCCGCTGGCCGCATCGACCATGCGCCGCGCCTCGTAGTAATCCCGGATCGTCTCCCAGCGCGCGGCGACGGATTCCTCGACGTCGTGGTCGAGGCTGATGCTGGCCGTGGGCAGGTAATCGAGGATCGTACCCAAGGCATCGTGGAACAGCGGCAGCCAGTGTTCCTGGCCGATGAACTTGCGGCCATGGGAGATCGACTCATACAGCGTATCGCTAGGCGACACGGCGCCGAACAGCTCGCGGTATTTGGTGCGGAACCGCGCGATGCTCGCGGGCGCCAGAATCGTCTCGCTCATGGGCTTGAGTTCGATGCTGTCGCGGGTGCCGGTCGTGCGCTGGCTGACCGGATCGAAGGTGCGGATGGACTCGATGTCGTCGCCGAACAGGTCGATGCGCACGGGCTCGGGCGCGCCGGGCGGGAACAGGTCGATGAGCCCTCCCCTTAACGCAAATTCGCCGGCTTCCATCACCTGTTCGGCGCGGGTGTAGCCGTTGGCGGCCAGGAAGGCGTCGAAGGCTTTGCGGTCGAGGCTAGTCTTGATTTTGAGATGCAGGGAAGCGTTGCGCAGGCCCTCAACCTTGGGCACCCGCTGCAGGATGGCGCTGACGGTGGTGATCACCAGCCGGAAGGCACCTTGGGCGGGCGCTTCGGTGAGGCGCGTCAGCGCATCGATACGCCGGGCCATGACGTCCGCGTTGGGAGAGACGCGGTCATAGGGCAGGCAATCCCAGGCCGGAATCGTGATGATCTCGATCTCGGGCGCGAAGAACGCCACCGCCTCGGCCAGGGCCGTCATGCGCAGCTCGTCGCGGGCCACATGCAAGGCCGAATCCCGAAACGCCGCGCGCGTGCGTTCGGCCAGCACCAGGGCGTCGTAGCCCTCGGGGACGCCGTGCAGAACGCGCGCTTTGATTTTTGCGAGAAAGGCTTCCATCTAGATGTGCTTCGTCAGCCGCCGGTAGTATTCCAACACGCCGTCAAACAGCGAGTTGCGCCACTGGGCGGGGATCTCCAGACGGCCCATAATCCAGTCCATCATGTCGAGGTCGGATTCCTCGATCAGGGCCTCGGCTTCGTCCAGTTTGTCCTCGGGCAGGCTGGCGATTACTTCGCGGAAGAAGCCGCCGACAATGGCGTCGGCCTCCTTCGTGCCCCGATGGGTCGCGCGGAACAGCAGACGCTTGCGGCGGACATCCAGGGCAGCAGTCATTTTTTGGGGCCCAAACAAAAGTATCCCCCGGGCCGGACCGAAATTGGTTTCCCAAATTCAAGGTCGCCCGTGGGTTGGCTTGGATATAATGCTATTACCGCCGTCTGTCAGCCCATCTGAATTGCCAGGTATTGCAAGCTGTTATGAGCGCACTCCGACCCCAGGTGCTGTTTCCGCTGTTCGCCAAGGTCACGACCTTACCGGGCATCGGGCCGCGTCTGGTCAAGCTGGTCGAGCGGGTCGCGGGGGAAAACGTCGTCAACCTGCTCTGGCACCTGCCGTCGGGCGTATTGGACCGGCGCTTTTCGCCGAAAGTCGGTGACGCGCCGGCCGGAAAAATAGCCACCCTGGTCGTCGAGGTGCTGGCCCATTCCCCGCCGCCGCCCCGCAGCAAAATCCCTTACCGTGTCCTTTGCGGCGACGAGACCGGCAATATCTCGTTGGTCTTTTTCCGCGGCAACCAGGATTACCTCGAGGCCCAGCTGCCCGTCGGCGAGAAGCGCGTCATCAGCGGCAAGATCGAGTTGTTCGACGGCCGCCGCCAAATGAGCCATCCGGACCACATGGCACCCTTGAGCAAAATTGACGAGGTCAAACGTGTCGAGCCGGTCTATCCGCTGACCGAAGGCCTGGCGCCCAAGATCCTCGATAAGGCGATCCGCGCCGCGCTGGCCAAGGTACCCGAATTGCCCGAGTGGCAGGACGAGGCCTACCTGAAACGCCAAGGCTGGCAGCCCTGGCGCGAGGCCCTGCGCACGGCCCATGCGCCCACGGGCGATGAAGACATCTCTGCCCTCACCCCGGCGCGGGCGCGGCTGGCTTATGATGAACTCCTGTCCAACCAACTGGCGTTGGCTTTGACGCGGCTAAAAACCCGCGTGCGGCGCGGGCGCAGTCTGGTGGGCGACGGACATCTGCGGGCCAAGGTGCAAGCCGCCCTGCGCTATGCCCTGACCGGCGCACAAAGCCGAGCCCTAGCCGAGATCTTCGCCGACATGACCAACGAGACTCGGATGCTACGCCTGCTGCAGGGCGACGTCGGCAGCGGCAAGACGATCGTGGCCCTAATGGCCATGCTGGCGGCGGTGGAAGCCGGCGCCCAGGCGACCCTGATGGCGCCGACGGAAATCCTCGCCCAGCAGCATTTTGAAACACTGCGGCCCCTCTGCGCCGCTGCCGGCGTGCGCGTGGAAGTGCTTACCGGGCGCAGTAAGGGAGCGGCGCGAACCGCGCTGATGGAAGACATCGCTGCCGGCCGCGTGCAGATCGTCGTCGGCACCCACGCGCTTTTCCAAAAAGATGTGGAATTCGCCGATCTGGCTTTTGCCGTGATCGACGAACAGCACCGCTTCGGCGTGCATCAGCGGCTGGAGCTGGCCGGCAAAGGCTCGGGCACCGACGTCCTGGTGATGACGGCAACGCCTATCCCCCGAACCCTGGCGCTGACCGCCTACGGCGACATGGATGTCTCGCGCCTGGATGAAAAACCCCCGGGCCGCATGCCCATCGATACGCGCCTTGTCAGCCTGGAACGCCTTGCCGAAACCGTCGAGGGCATCCAGCGCGCCTTGGCCAAGGGCGCCAAGGTATATTGGGTCTGCCCGCTGGTGGAGGAGTCCGAGCTGATCGACCTGGCCGCCGCGGAGGAGCGCTACGCCCATCTGAAAGCCGTCATGGGCCAGGACGTGGCCCTGATTCACGGCAAGATGAAGCCTGCCGAAAAAGACGCCGCCATGGACTCCTTCTCCGGAAACGACGGCGCGAAGGTGCTGGTGGCGACCACCGTGATCGAAGTCGGCGTCGATGTGCCCGACGCCACGGTCATGGTCATCGAACATGCCGAGCGCTTCGGCCTCGCGCAGCTGCATCAGTTGCGCGGACGCATCGGCCGGGGTGGAAAGTCTGGCACTTGTCTCCTGATGTACGCCCCGCCCCTGACCCAAACTGCCAAGGCGCGCCTGGAAACCATGCGCAGCACCGAAGACGGCTTTGTAATTGCCGAGGAGGACTTACGGCTGAGGGGAAGCGGCGAAGTGCTTGGAACCAGGCAAAGCGGTATGCCCGAATTCCGCTTAGCCGACTTGGCCGTTCACGGGGAGCTCCTGGCCGCCGCCCGCGACGACGCCAAGCTGGTCATCGCCCGCGATGCCAATCTCGAAACCCCGCGCGGCCAAGCCCTGCGCACGCTGTTGTACCTGTTCGAACAGGATGACGCGGTGAGAACCCTGCGGTCGGGCTGAGCCTGTATCGAACTATGGTGTAGCTTTCCGCTATGAGCAGATTTGAAAAGTTCTAGTTGAATTTGCCACACCGCACTCATACTGCAATAGCTATTGCAGTATGTTTCAGGCGTGTGCTCCATCCGCGAGCTAGGCGGGCCCAAGGCCCTCATCTTTTCAGCCGTCCGCCTTGGCATTCACCAAGACAGGCTTGGCGCGGTAGGCGTCGGGAAAATACTTTTTCAATTCACCGATCTTCGCCAGATCGTTGAAGGCGATGTATGGATGGCGCGGGTTCAGCGTCATGTAGTCCTGGTGATAGGCCTCGGCGCGATAGAACTCTTTCTTGGGTTGGATCTTGGTGACGATCGGGCTTGGGAAGACATGCGCCTGGTTCAGCTGCGCGATATAGGCCGCCGCGACCGTGGCTTGGGCGTCGTCACGCGGGAAAATGGCCGAGCGGTATTGAGGGCCATCGTCGGGCCCTTGGCGATTCAATTGAGTCGGATTGTGCGCCACCGCGAAGAAAATCTGCAGGAGCTTACCGTAGGTGATCTTGCTGGGGTCGTAGGTGATCTCGACGGATTCCGCGTGGCCAGTGCCGCCGCCCCCTACGGTGTGATAGTCGGCGTCCTTCTTCAGGCCTCCGGCATAGCCCGACACCGCCTGGATGACGCCCGTGGTGTGCTGGAACACACCTTGAACACCCCAGAAGCATCCGCCAGCGACGACCATCACTTCGGAGGGCGCGGCACTGGCAGGCAGATCTGTGGCCGGCGCGGGAATGGCGCGGCCGTCTTCTGCGGCGAATGCGCTGTGCGCAACGGTGCCCGCTGTCAGCACTGCAGCGCCCATCAGAAAGGCGCGGCGGCCAAGGAAATGTTGGGGTCTGCTGTCGAACATCTGGATTCTCCCGGCTATGCTTTGACCTTCACCGGCGGCACGACGATGCCGCCCGAGACCACCATCTTCAAGCACTCCTCCACCGACATCTCCAGCGTGCGCATGTCGCGGCGCGGCAGGAAGACGAGATAGCCCGAGGTGAAGGACATGGTGGGGATAAACACGCTGAACAGTTCCTCGGGCGCCTTGTCCTGGATCTCGGGTGCGGACTTGGCAATCACAAGTCCGAGAGCCCACATCTCCTTCCTCGGAAACTCGATAAGCACGACCTCGCGGAAGGATTGGGTCTGCTTCGAAAATACCGTCTCGAAAATCTGCTTCACCGCCGAGTAGAAGCTGCGGATCACCGGCAGGCGCGCGACGATACGCTCGCCCAGGCGCACCAATATGCGGCCGAGGTAGTTGGCCGTCAGGAAGCCGATCAGCGTCAGCACAACCACGACAATGACGATGCCCAGGCCCGGAATGGCAAAGGGCAGATAGGTGTTGGGGTTGTAGGCCGTGGGGATGAGGCTGGTGACGACGGTGTCGATGTAGTCGACGATCAGCCAGGCCACATAGAGGGTGATCCCAATCGGGGCCGTCAGCAGTAAACCGGCCAGGAAATAGTTCCGAAGCCGTGCAGTCAACGACTTGCGCCAGGGCAGAACAACGGGTTGTGGTTCGGGCGGCGGTGGAGATGCGGCGTCACTCATGCCATCATCATGTCAATTCGCCGGGGTTACCGCCACCATGAACGACACAATCGACAACTCTTCTGCCCGCCGCCCCGTGGTCGGGGTCGGCGTCGTCGTTCTGCGCGAGGGAGCTGGCGGACTCGACGTCCTGCTGATTCGCCGCGGCAAGCCGCCGCGCCAGGGCCAGTGGAGCATTCCCGGCGGCAAACAGGAATGGGGCGAGACGCTGAAGGCCGCCGCGGCCCGCGAGGTCCTCGAAGAAACCGGCCTTACGGTCGGCGACCTGGCCTTGATCGACGTGGCCGACGGCCTTATCTGCGACACTGGCGGCGGGCTCACCCACCATCTCAGCCTGATCGACTACCGCGCTTGGTGGAGCGGCGGCGAACCTAAACCGGGCGACGACGCCGTGGCGGTTTGCTGGGTGCCTGTGGCCGGGCTTGCGGACTATAATCTGTGGAGCGAGACCACTCGGGTCATCCTGATGGCTGCGGCAATGGATCAGCGCGCATGATGGAAGGTGATTGGCGTCCGACCGAAAAGCCGCTGTTCACGGTGCGTGTCTGCATCAACAAACGCCTGAACACCGACAAGCTGCCCTCCTGCGCCGGGCGCGGCAGCCGCGGCCTGGCCGATGCCCTGGAGCGCGAAATCCTGGCCGAGCGTATTCCCGCCAGCGTCACCCGTGGCCCCTGTATGAATAACTGCGCCCATGGCCCAAACCTGAAGATTCAGGGTGCCGATTATTTCAATCTGGAGGGCGAGGTTACGGACGGTGCCATTGAGCGCATCATGGTCGCGATCCGGGCCGAAGCCGAACGGCGCAAGACTGCGGAAACAACGCCGGCGCCATGACCGCGCTCCTGCTGATCTCCGGCGCGACGGTCGCGGTGATTGTGGTTCTGGCGCTCGTCCTGCCCTGCCCGGCCTGCAAACTGCGGCGCGAACGCATGCGGGCGGCCTACCAGCGCTTGCGTGCGAAAAAGAGCGGTTAGTTGATCATCTTCAGGACGGGATCGAGCATACCCAGCGCGTAGGTCTTCAGGACCTCGAACTGCGCATAGGGCCAGATGAAGGCATTGATGATGCCTTTGCCCATGGGCACCTTGTTATAGAGATCGCGCACGAAGAACAGGATACCGGTGATGCAGTACATCGCCTGCAGCAAAACGAATTTGCTCATATCGGGCCCCCACCCAACTTAAGTCTCGTGCGCTATGTTGATCCGGCCTGTTCTGAAAGGCCAGCCGTAATCAGCAAAAAACCTCAGGCCGGAGGCCCGCTACGGGGCGCGTCCGCCTTTTTCAGCATATCGGTCATGCGGTGCTTCAAGGTCGAAACCTGGAAGGCCGGCACTTGGAAGGCCCAGCCATCGGTCCGCGCATTGAGATTGCTCATCAGGGCGCCCCAATCGGTGCGCAGATCGACCATCTTGCTGTCGCCCGGCTTGCTCATGGCGGTGCTGGGCGGCGTGCCTTTGATCTTGATCCAGTCGATGCCGTCGATCTCGGCCAGTTCCAGGGTCACCACAAAGCCGGTCATACCTTCGAAGACGGCCGTCAGCGTCTGATCCTTGGGGAATGGCTTGTCGGCGGCGGCGGCCACGTCTTCCAGCGTCATGCCGGAGAGCACGCGGGCATATTCGTCGGCGGTGCCATCGCTGGCGGCGGCAGCGCTCTTGGGCAGGTTTTCTATAACGAGGTTCGGCGATTCCGTGGTCTCGCGCTCGGCCACGACCTTCTCGCCGTTCGGATGGGTCACCGTCACGCGGCCGATTACGTTGGCGTTGATGTTGATGATTTCCTTGTTCAGCCAGTCACTGATGCCGGTTTGGGCATCTTCGACTTCGCCGGCCGCGAGCCAGACCTGCGGATCGCCGGCGAGACGGACATAGGTGTTGTTGCCCTGGCTGCCGATGTTGTACTGGCGCTTGCCGAGTACGACGCTGCCGATTTCCTTGCCCGTGTTGTCGATCAGCGACACCTGGCGGCTCCGGGCGTTTTTGCCGGCAGGGTCTTCAACTTCAAGCCGCGCGTAGCGCTCGGGGTCCTTAGTCTTGCCTTCGATCTTGGTCATGCGCGCCAGCGTGACGAGCAGGTTGCTGATACGATCACCGTTGGCCAGGTAGTTGTGGCGCTCGCGAGCATGCCAGAACTTGCCGTCCCAATCGAGCGACAAGGTCTCGCCGGCCTGGCGAACGACAACGGTCTTCAGTCGCTCGGAGTCCTTGACCAGATTGGGAAGTAGCGACTCACCGTGGGTATCGGTGGCCTCGAAGCGCGGCTGGCCCAACATGGCGACGATGGCCAGCACCACGGCGGCGGCGGTGACCCCGGAGAGGATGGTGAAGGTTTTGGCGTTCATGGTTCTGTCCCTCCGCTCTTAAACGTCGGTCGCGCGGCGCTTGCGCCGGCGATGCCGGACCACAGCCACCGCAATCAGGATCAGACCGAAGACAATGGGCACGCCCGCCGTATTGGCGAAGGTGATCGAGCCCTGCAGGCGGTCGATATTTTCACGCAAGGCGCGCTGCACCTCGCGCAGTTCGCGGCGCGTGGCCAGGATGTCGGCGCGGTAAGTCTCGATGGTGCGCTTATCCTGTTCGCTGAGCACCGCGGCGCCGCTGCCGTCCTGCTTGACCTGCATGGCGCTGGCTTTCTTCTCCAGCTCCTCGAGGTGGCTGGTGAGCCCCTGCTCCTTGGCGCGGTACTGCATCTCGGCATCGCGGCGGATATCGTCGAGCAGCGTGAAGGGGTGGCTCTGCACGCCGTGGCCGCGCAACGACGACAGGGCCGGCGTGCCAGTCAGGTTCTCAAGCGCATTGGAGACGAAGTTGCCGTTGTCCGAGGTCGGCGACATCACCGTCTGGCCCATCGCTTGATTGACCTCGACCCAGAAGCGGTCCATCAGCAGGTCGGTGTCGGCGACGACGATGACGTTGATGGGCTGCTTGGCTTCTTTCACCGTATCCGTGGCATCGGGAAAAGCGCTCTTGGCCTTGCCGACGATGCGCGCCGCTATGATCTCGCGCTTGTTCTGGGGCTGAAAGTCGCGGAACAGGGAGACGATATCCGGCATGCTGACAAACTTGTCGGCGTCCATGCGCATGGAGCGGGGGCCGGTCATCATCAGCGGCGTGACGGTAGTGCCAGCGTCGGCCACGACTTCCAAAGCGCCAGCCGTGGCGACGTTAATCTGTTTCAGATCGCCCGTGACGGCATCGTTGGGATCGAAGTGGTCGGCTTCAAGTCGCATCCATGCAACGTAGTCCGACAAAATAGGACGGCCGTTCATGGCCATGTTGACGCGGATGGCGGAGTCCACGTCGCCGACGACTTTGCCCTCGGCCAAGCGCACGCCCCAGGCCGCCATGAGCTTCTTGATGCCGGAGACATTGCCGGGCTTGCGCTTCTCGCGCTGGGTGAGATTGGCAATGGCGCTTTGCGATTCCGCATTGGGGTCGATGAAGAGCAGCGCCTTGCCGCCGTTCATGACGTACTGGTCGATCGCCAGTTGGGCCTGAGGTGTCAGGCCTTCGGGCTGAATCAGCAGCAGCATGTCGATGTCGGCGGGGATATGCGTGATGTCGGGGGCGAGGTTCTGTATCGCGAAGAACTCGCGGATCTGCTGCATGATCGCCCAGGGCTGCGGCGGCTCGCCGCCAGCCGCCTGC
This sequence comes from Fidelibacterota bacterium, assembly GCA_947476065.1. Lineage (GTDB taxonomy): Bacteria > Pseudomonadota > Alphaproteobacteria > Rhodospirillales > Rhodospirillaceae > SHVO01. The sequence continues at coordinate 67,283 of CANJPG010000003.1, read as the reverse complement.
ATCTGCTGCAGTTGCTCCTGGCTCATCGAGGCCATGCCGTCCATCTGCAGGGCCGTGATCAGGCCGATCTTGGGCTGTGATGGACGCGCGAGGTTGTAGATCAGCTTGGTCAGGTCGTATTCGAGGAAGCGTTCACGGTCGACCGAGAAGAACGGGATGACCTGTTCGTCGTCGGTGGAGTTGGTGGCAGCTAAGCCAAAGTAACCCACCTCGCCCTGCTGGTTGAGCGGCAGGCCCTGCATGCCAAATCCAACAGCGCGGTCTTCGACATCGGAGAACGGTTCGGGGCTGTAAAGCTCGAGCTTGATCATGCCCTTTGCCAGCTTGCTGTATTGCTGCAAGAGGTCGCGCACGCGGGCGTAATACTGGGCGTGGCGCGGGCTCACACGGCCGACGGCGTCGGTGTAGTAGAGCCGCACCGTGATCGGCTCTTTGATGTTCTCGAAGATAGGTCGCAGCTGCGCCGAGGTGGTGTAGGAGGCACTTTCCGTGAAGTCGGCGCGCCACTGCGAGAACCAGATATTGGCCAAGAGGTTTACAGCCACGAACAGGATCGCGGCGACAAAAACGGCCAGGATGGCGAGACGGGCGGAGTCGAGACGCTGCAACATGGCCGTTCTCCTAAGCCGCTTTGCGGGCGTCGACGAAGACGACCGTGGCAAACAGCCAGAAGGCGGTGATGGACACGAGGAACACCAGGTCCCTCACCTCGATGACGCCGCGCGTCAAGGACTGGAAGCGCGAAAGGAAGCTGAAGGAACCGATGGTTTCAACAAGTGCGCTGGGTGCCCAGCCTCGGAAGACGTTCAGCACCATGTCTAGGCCGCTCATGGTGAACAGGAAACACACGACGGCGGCGGCGATGAACGCGACGATCTGATTGCGGGTCAGGGCAGACATGCAGATACCGATCGCAAGGAACGCGCCGGCCATGAGGAAGCTGCCGAGATAAGCCACGGTAATCGCGCCATTGTCGGGCGAGCCCAGGACATTGACGGTGATCCACATCGGCATGGTGAGTGCCAAGGCAATGCCGCAGAACAGCCAGGCGGCAATGAACTTACCCATCACGGCCTCGGTGGTGGTGACCGGCAAGGTCAGCAGCTGCTCGATAGTGCCCGACTTGCGCTCCTCGGCCCACAGGCGCATCGACACCGCCGGCACCAGCAGCAGATAAAGCCACGGGTGAAAGCCGAAGAAGGTATCGAGGTTGGCCTGGTCGCGCTCGAAGAAGCGGCCGATGTAGAAGGTCAAGGCGCCGGTCAGCGCCACGAAGATGGCGATGAAGACGAAGGCGACCGGCGTCGAGAAATAGGCCGCCAGCTCGCGCTTGGTGATGATCCAGATGTGTCGCATGGGAGTGTCCTATTCGGCGGCTTGCGGCGCTGCGCCGGTGGTGACTAAACGGAAGACGTCATCGAGGCTACCGCCCGGCACCAGGGCGCGCAGCTGGGCCGCGGTGCCGTCGGCCAGGACCTTGCCGCGGCCGATGATAACGGCGCGGGTGCAGACTGCTTCGACTTCTTCAAGAATATGCGTCGAGACGACGATGGCCTTCTCGGCAGCCATTTCCGCGATCAGCCCACGCACTTCGTGCTTCTGGTTTGGATCGAGGCCGTCGGTGGGCTCGTCGAGGATCAGGACCGGCGGATCGTGCAGGATGCTTTGCGCAAGGCCGACACGACGGCGGTAGCCCTTGGACAGCACGTCGATGGGACGTTCCATGACGTCCCCCAGGTCGAGGCGCTTGGCGGCGCGGGCGATGCGTGCATCGCGGTCGGCTCCAGTGAAGCCGCGGATCTCGGCGATGAATTTTAGGAACGCGCGCACCGACATGTCGTCGTAGGACGGCGAACCTTCGGGCAAATAGCCGATGACACGCTTCACGGCGGTCGGATCGGTGATCACGTCGTGGCCGCAGACCCGCACCGTGCCAGCGGTCGGTGACAGGAAGCCTGCGACCATGCGCATGGTCGTGGTCTTGCCCGCGCCGTTCGGCCCCAGGAAACCCAGAATCTCGCCCTTGCTAACCGTCAGACTGATGTTGTCGACGGCGCGAAAATCACCGAAGGATTTTGAAAGGCGGTCGATTTCCACCATGACCGTCATAGCGCGTTCCCCACGTTCTTTTTTGCTCAGTGTTCCAGGGGCTGCCCACGGCCCCCCGGGAGGGCGAAAAATTAGGCTGCCGCACGCGCCGGCGCAAGCCTTGAGAAAATGGGAAAAACCCTGGAATTACAGGAATGTAATAAGATTGGCGTAAGGCGATCTTAGTCCGCCAAATCCTTTTCGGTGGGTACGGCGGGGGTCCGCCGGTCAAGTTCCGGCGCGCTTTCGATCAGTTTGACGATGGCGTCGGTCAGTTCGACCATCTTTTTGGTGGCCGCCGCGCCGTCTTTCTTGCGCGCGGGCGAGCCGGAGTCGAACTGGCCTTGGATGTAGCGCGCCTGTTCCTTCATCTCGCGCACGGCATCGCCGATGTTGCGACCCTTGGGGGCGTACGCCTCGTGGACCATGCGCATGCTGTTGCTCAGCATATGCAACAGCGTGCGGATCATGGGGTCAGAGTTCGCCAGCTTCTCCTCGATCATGTCCTTGGACACCAGGGACAGCGTGCAGTCCTCAAGCGCCATGGCCGAGTTGCGCCGCGGGCGGCCGTCGATAATGGCCATTTCGCCGAAGAATTCGCCCTTTTTGACGCGGGCGATGGGTTGGCGTTTGCCGTCGACCTCTTTGAAGATGCCGATGGCGCCGCTGTTGAGGATGTAGGCCGAGGTCGCCGTGTCACCCTGTTTGAACAGGAACTGCCCCTTGGCCAGGGGCAATATCTCGATGACTGGTTCGTCAAAAGCTACCACTGGGTCCTCGCCCGGCGCGCGCTGGATTTCCTGCGCGCCGCTGAAATTCGACCGCTGCCGCTGCTGGTAAGTCTGTGCCGCGGCCCGGTTTTCTTGTTCCAATTTATCAGGGGCCGCGCGCGGTTTCACTGCCGAAACGACGGCCCGCGAAAGTTTTTGGATCAGGCCGATATCCCGCTCGGTGGGCGCGGTATAGCGGCCGGCAATGGCCGCGACGTCCCCGGACAGCGATCCGCACAGCAATGCCAGCTCCCGCTCCTCCAATCGCTCGGCGGTCTTGGCCGCATCGCGCAGCAGGTCGACCAGAGCCAGCAGCTTCTCATGGATGTCGGGCGTGACGTTGCCGGTTTTGTAAGCCTCCAGTATCAGATTGCAGACAAAACCCAACTGCAGGCTATGGCTATCGAGGCGCGCCTGCAGCACCTCGGTCATCGAGCCATCGACGGCCTCGCGGACTTCGGCGGCATCGACCTCCTTGCCGGTGGCTTTTTCCAGCATGGTGTTGGCCACGGTGATTCGCTTGATCGCCGATGGGCGGTTTTTCGCCCGCCGGTCGGGCCCCAGGTAATCGCTGGTCACGACAAAATCCGAGCGGTTCATCATCAGGCGCTTGAGGCGTTGTAACAGCTGCTCTTCCTTCACCGGCTTGATGATGATGTCGTCGGCGCCCGACTGCATGGCCCGCTTGACCGCCTCGATGTGGTCCGAGGCAACCAGCGTGACAATCACGACAAAAGGGTTCGTGCCGACCTTGTTGTGACGCAGATCGCGGATGAAATCGAAGACCCCGGAATCCAGGTCGTCGGCCAGCATGATCAGGTCGGGCGGCACGGTGCCGACCATGTTGGCGAGGTTGGCGAGATTGCCGTGGGTGCTGACCTGCTTGACGCCGGCATGGGTCAGAATTTGGCGAAGCTCACGGCGTGTTTGCTCGTCGGGCTCGCCGACGAACGCGACAACCTTCTCCATCGCCTGAAGGTCAAAGTCGCTCATCTTGGCTCAGTGCCCCCGTACATTCGATTCACAACCGCGCGATACGTTCCCCCCCGAACATATCCAACCGCGCCGTTATAAGGCGCAGCGACTCAACCTTATTCTCCACTTAAATCAATATCCTATTTACGATTACCGCATAAACCTCGCTTCCCGGACGAACCGAATCATGAGATGACTCTCTCGCGGAAGAGTTGTTGCATCTAACGCTGCGACAACCGCCCCACGCACAGCTGCACCTGACGGCCGTAAGAGCTGCAGGCGCGGATGGTCCAGAGAGGCCGGGGATTTAGGGGGCTTTGAATTGGCTGATAGTTTGAGCGCCGGCGTAAAAAAGCCGGCGTTAGGATCGCAGAAACCAAAGGGTATGGCCGCCACGGTGCGCCGTACCATGGCCAAGCTGCGCCGCATGTTCGGGAGCGACGTTCCCGAGAACGCCGCCGAAGCGCGCGAGGCGGTCAGCCACTTTCTGGGCGCGATGACATCGGTTGCGGCTCGCACCTATCCGGCCTGGAGCAAGGTCTTTACCGATGGGTTGGCCGAGCATTCCCTGACCATAGATGAACGGCGCATGCTGTTCGATATCCACCCCATCGACGATTATTACTTTGCCGGCGTCGTAGCCCTCGAGACCGCCCGCATCCGCGGCCTATATCCGCCCGCCGAAGCCTCCGAGCTTCTCGGGGAAATCGGCGCACAGGTGGACGCTGCCGCCGGGCGCCAGGACCGCGTCGTCTCGGACCTCGTGTTCCTGATGCTCGGGCGCATCGACCTCGGCACCGGGGTTGATCTGATGAAGACGCCCTATGACATGGTCGTCAAAACCATCCTGCAGCAGATCGGCATCAACAAGATTGAAGCGACCCAGGACCTGATGCGGGATAAGGGTTTCCGCCACCTGCTGGGCGAACCCTTGGCCACTGGCATTCAGCAATGGTGGAAATCCTTCCAGGCCAACTTCAGCCTCTATTGGGCCGAGCCTGAGGAAATGGACGACGACGAACTCGACTTGGCCCTGCACGCCCTCGCCACGGCGAATGCAGCACCGGCACCTTCGCGCCGCAAAGCGCGCCGCCGTGCCGCGTCCTTCCTGGATGGCTGAAGCTGCGCTATTCCTAGCGCCGTGCCCTACGCATTTATAAGTACACTGCAGGAAATTCCCCTCTTCCGCGCGCGCGTCTGGACGACCGTGGGCGGACAGACCCCACGCCTGCTCTTCGTCCACGGCGGCTTTCACGGCGCCTGGTGTTGGTCTCCATGGCTTGAACACTTTGCCGCGCAGAACATTCCCGCAGCGGCGATCGACCTCACCGGGCACGGCGGACTGCAACAACCGGCTGATTTCATCACCCTGAGCCTCGTGGACATGGCGCGTGACGTCAGTGCGGCGGCGCGCGCCCTTGGCGGCGATATGATTCTCGCCGGACATAGTCTTGGCGCGCTGACGGTGATGGCGGCGGCGGCCGAGGTGAAACCGGTTGGCATGATTCTGCTGGCGCCCGCGCCGCCGGCCAACGTCGCCGACGTGCGCCTGCTACCGCCCTTCCCTACCGAAAATCCCGTAGCGCCGCCGCCGCCGGAGCGCGCGCGCAAGTGGTTCTTTGCCGGGCGTGATGAGGTTGACGCAGCGGCCTATGCTGCCCGGCTGTGCCCGGAGAGCCCGGCGTTTCTCAATGACCTTTATTCCCGCAGCATCACCGTTGATCCGGCCTGGACCACGGGGCCGTCGCTGTGCGTCTCGGGCGGCAGCGACGACAGCCCGCTCCATCACGCCGGCCAGGACGAAAAAATCGCCGCTTTTTATGGCGCAGAGTTCATCACTGTTCCGGACGGTGGCCACTGCCTGATGGCCGAACACAACGCCGCACCTGCTCTGATCTGCGATTGGCTGCGCAGGAACGGGCTGGTATCACCCGTTTCCTAGAGCCGGAGTGTGCTATGATGCGGCTCCGGCTCTGAAGGCTGCCATGATCATTTTGTCCCGCCGCCGTATCCTGCAGGTCTCGCCGTTTCTCGGTGCAGTGATTGCGGGCAGCGCGCAGACTGCTCAGCTGCTTCCCACGCCTGCTTGCGACGACGGCGACGCCGATCCCACCGCGCCCAACGACGAAGGTCCCTATTTCAAGCCGCGTTCACCAGAGCGTGCATCGCTGCTCGACAGCGCCACCGGCGGCACGAAGCTAGTGGTGAGCGGCATGGTGGTCTCGGCGGGCTGTAAGCCCATCGCCAATACGGTTCTGGATTTCTGGCAGGCCGACGACGCCGGCCAATACGACAACACCGGCTTCAAGCTGCGCGGCCATCAGCGCACGGACGCCAACGGCGCCTTCCGCCTCGAGACCATCGTGCCCGGCTTCTATCCGGGGCGCACTCGCCATATCCATGTCAAAGCCATGTCGCCCGGCGGCGTTGTTTTGACCACGCAGCTCTACTTTCCCTGCGAAAGCCGCAATGCCCGCGACGGCCTGTTCCGCCCCGATCTGGTGATGAACCTGGCCGAAGGCTCCGGACAACAGACCGGCCATTTCGATTTTGTGCTGAAAACGGCGTGAATATCCCATATCTTCCCCGGACCTTAAGTCCGGGAGGATCGAGACCCATGCGTTTGGCTGTTTTATGCGCCGTGATGTTGCTGGCCGGCCCCGCCCGGGCGGCGGACTACGCCTCTCAGCAGGGGGCCTGGATCCGCAACAAGGCCGAGAGCAAAATCCCCGAGGGCATCACGCCGTCGGACGCGCCCATGGTCGTGATGCAGGACAACGGCACGGCCTTGCGATTTGTCATGTTTGCCATGACTGAAACCGGCCTCCAGCCCGAAATTACCTACGAAGGCGCTTACGACGGCAAACCCTACCCTTACGGCAAAGAGGGTACGCGCTCGTTCACGCATCTTTCGCCCACCAGCTTCCGCACAGATTGGAAGTCCGGCGAGGGCGTCACCGTCTCCGAACTCGTGACGTTTAACGCCGCCAACACCAAGATGCGCATCGAAGGCAAGCGAACCGATGCCGCCGGCAAAGTCACCGACTACGTCCAGGTATGGGACCGGCTTCAATAGCCGCGCAAAAGTTCCCGCGCCGAAATGATATTCCTTGCGTGCCGTCGATTGGTTTCCGTGAACAACTCCCGCTCTCGCGCGTTTGGAAAGGGACGTGTTTATCGGAGCCAACATGCGCGCCTTCCTATTTACCCTCGGACTGATAGCCCTCACCGCCGCCGCTTCGGCGCAGGCCGGGCCACAGTTTGCCAGCTCCCAGGACGGCAATATCCGCGTCGAAGGCGTATGGGCGCGGCTGGTTCCTAATGTGAACGATACCGCCGGCGTCTTTTTCGAGGTCAGCAACGGCGCCGGCAAGTCCGATGTGCTGCTGTCGGCCACCAGCCCCGCCGCAAGGACCGTCACCCTGCGCCGCGGCAAGTTCTTTGGCTATGCGTTCTTCAACAAGGCCTCCGACGGCATCAAGATCAACGCCCACAAGCGCACGTCCTTCCATCCCGGCGCCTTCGAAGTCACCTTGAGTGACTTCACTGTCCCGGTCGAAGTGCGCAGCACCGTGCCCGTCACGCTGATTTTCCGCGACGCCGGCCATGTGGAGATCGAAGCAACGGTCTCGAATCAGTTGCTCGGCAACCGCATCAACAAATAGCTACTTTAGGCTTTCGCGGGCTTTCTCAATCACCCGCAGCACCAGCCCGGCGACGCGCGGCTCCGGCGGCGGCTGCAGCGCCTTGATCTGGGATTCGAGCGCACTGAGGGCGGCGTGTTTGGCCTTCAAGGGCCGCGTGCCGAGATAGGCCGAGAGCCACGTCGAAACTGCGCGCGGATCTGGCCTCTGGCGCGCGGTATCGAGCAGCATCTGGAAGGGTTCAGTCAAGGCGCAAACTCTCGTGGATGGGCGGCGCACTATATAAGCATGCATCGCCCTTGCCCGGAACGGCGAACCGGGGCAACGTGGTTGCCCGCAATATGGGGCTCCGATGTCCGACCGGACAAAAATACACCCGCTGACCTCCACCCGATTCATCGCCGCGTTCCTCATTGTGCTGGCGCATTCCGCCGGCCCGGCGCCCTTCGGCTACCAGTTCAGCCTGATGACCGAATTCATCCTGGGCTCGGCCGGCGTTTCATTCTTCTTTGTGCTGTCGGGATTCATTCTGACCTACACCTATGGCCAGCTTGAGACCCCAGGCGATGTGCGCAACTTCTGGGCGGCGCGGTTTTCACGCATCTGGCCGACCCATGCCCTCACTTTCTTGATGTGCGTGGCCCTGCTGCCCGCAGGCGAATGGGCGCTTGGCGGCAACGCGGTGCTGCCGGCGCTGGCCAATATCACGCTCACCCACGCTGGCATCGCCGTGCCGCGCTACTACTTCTCGTTCAACGCGCCGTCGTGGAGCATTTCGACCGAGGCCTATTTCTATCTGCTGTATCCGCTGGCCGCCGCCTTCCTCGCGCGCAGGCCCTGGGCGCCGGTGGCCGCCGGTGCATTGGCCGTCGTGGCAATGATTGCTGCATCCGTGGGGCTCGATCTGCCTCCCTACTCCGGCGAATCCCTTGGCCGGGTGACCTCCCACGGCATGATCTCGGTTCATCCTCTGGCGCGATTCTTTGAATTCGCCTGCGGCATGTGTGCGGCACAGCTGTGGATGTCCAAGCGTCAACGCGTGGATATAGGACGCACCGTCGCGACGGCCCTCGAAATAGCGGCGGCGATTTTTGTTGTCAGCAGTGTCGTGGGTTTTCAATATCTGGCAACAGCCCTTGAAGGCCAGCTCTGGCCCGACGCCGTGACGCTGTGGATTCATTTCGGCGCGTCGGCCATTCCCTTTGCCGTGCTGATCTATGTGCTGGCGTTGGAGCGCGGATATCTCTCCCGCCTGTTGTCGCTGCCGTTCCTGGTGATCCTGGGCGAGGTCAGCTTCGCCATGTACATGCTGCATCAGGTGGTCTTGCGGGTGATGGGTGCCCACGGCCTTGTAGCGCCGCCCGGCTATGCCTGGCCGATGTTCGCGCTGTTCTGCGTGTTTATCGTTGGGCTGTCTTATGCCGTCTGGGTGGTACTCGAGCGGCCGGCGCGCCGCGGCCTCAACCGGCTGCTGCGCCAAAAGCCGGCGGTCGTCCCTGCATCCTGAGCAGGCGCTTCTGACGATAACGGTCGAGCGGCGCTTCGACACTGACCACCACGATCCACGACACAACGAGAGACACCGTAACGCAGATCGCCGCCCGGGCCACTGAGCCCGTCGCCGGCAGATTTAGCTGCACGGCAAAGGCGTCGTAGAACATCATTACCGTCCAGTGAATCAGATACAGCGGGTAGGAAAAGCTGCCGAGAAACTGGTCGGCTTTGCTGTGGCGGGTGACGGCGAAGAGGCACGGCAGTCCGATCAGACCGGCGGCGTAGTACACCCAGACCACATGCAGACCTACATCCACCACCAGTTCGCGCACGGCGCAGGTGAGAATGACGAAGGCCAAAGCGACAGCGACCTGGGTGCGGTGCTGGAGTGTGATGACGGCGCTGTCGTAGATGCGCCGCGCGATCATACCGAGGACAAAAAGCGCCAGCTCAAAGGGAAAGAACCGGCTGAGCCAGGGGTCGTGATCGTAGCCCGCGGCATAAACCGCGACCCGCGCCACCAGCGCCGCGGCGACAATACCGATCAGCACATTGGTCTTGTTGCGGATCAGGAAGGGCACCAGGGCATAGAACATTAGCTCGAGCGAAATCGACCAGGCTTGAGGAATAGGCATAAAGACCCAGACAGGAGTCTCGCCTCCGGGACCGTTGGGCGTGAAGGCGAGCGCTCCATCTTTCAGCTCAAGAAACAGCGTGGACTCCTGGCCGACGATGGCAATGGAGGTGAAGGCCAGCCACAGCCTCCCCAGCCCGTCGATGCGCCCGATGTTGGCGATGACATAAGCCAGCCACCCGCCCTGCCCGGCGGCATAGATCGCGATGTAGGCCGCGAGCGAGATCAGCAGGCAGACCAAGTAAATCGAATAAATGCGCAGCAGGCGGTTCGAATAGAACACCGCGATGTCACGGCGGGGATCGTATTTCCCGGTGAGGATGGTCGCCATGTAAAAGCCGGAGATCATGTAGAACATCTGCACGGCCGCGAAACCGCCGGCGATGCCAAAGCCCCGGAAGTCGCCCAGGTGGCTGAGTGCGACCGAAAGCGCAAGCAGGACGCGCAGCAACCCCATGATCGATCCCCGTCAGGCGCCGTTGCAACGGCGCGAGCCCCGCGAAGGTAGCCCAAGGCTTACGGAAACTCCAAGGAAACAGCCACGTTTTCAGAGTGTTCGCGCAATTGTTCCGGCTTGGAACCGTTCGCTTGACCGGCGGGAACGCGCCGAATATGGTGCGCCCTCTTCGCGATAAGAGCCCGGGCCGCGCGCACCACAGCAGGCCGTTTTTGGGCGAGAAGGTTGGGCCGGTAGCTCAGTGGTAGAGCATCGCACTTTTAATGCGGTTGTCGATGGTTCGATCCCATCCCGGCTCACCACCTTCCCTCAGTCCATCTCCCGCACGAACAGCATCAACGTGCCACGGCCCTGGCGGTCGTCGTCCGAAGCAGCTGCATCCTCTGAGCTGACGCCACGGCATTCAAAGCCGTTCTTTTCGAGCACGCGGATGGAGGCGAAGTGGCGCTCGAAGGTGGTGGCATGCACGCGTTTCACCTGGTCGCTGGTGAGCAGCCATCCGATCAGCCCCGCGGCCATCTCGCTGGCGTAACCGAGTCCTTCAAATCCGGGCGTCACGCTATAGCCCATCGTCACGGTGCCCTGGTCGTCGGGCGGACCAGTGAATCCGGCGCTGCCGATCAGTACACGCGGGCTTTTCTGAATGGCGTACCAGCACCACCAGCCGGGCACGGCGGCGCCCTTTTCCAGCTGGCTGGCGAAATAGTCCTGCACGTCGGCCAACACCGCCGGCGGCCAGCTGGCGGGGATGTCGGCGGCGAGGATGTCGGCGAAGCGCGCGCGGTCACTGGCGCCGGCACGCGCCGAGAGGGCTGTCGCGGCGACGAGGATTAGGCGCGGTGTTGTAACGTCGAGGGTCAGCCGCTGCTCTTGCTGACGTCGGCGGCGACCTGCAGGCGCACGATGCGGTCGGGATAGGGCACGGAACCGTTTTCGTTGGGATCGCCCTTCCTAATACGGTCAACGAATTCCATGCCCGAGGTGACTTCGCCCCAGTAGGTATACTGGCCGTCGAGGAAGTCGCTGTCGCCCAGTACGATGAAGAACTGACTATCGGCGCTGTTGATGTTAGCCGAACGGGCCATGGATACCGCACCGCGCGTATGTTTGCCGTCGTTGAACTCGGCCGGGATCTTGGTGCCCGAGCCGCCGGTGCCGTTACCCTTGGGGTCGCCGGTCTGGGCCATGAAGCCGTCGATGACGCGGTGAAAGACGACGCCGTCGTAGAAGCCTTCGCGCACCAGTTCCTTGACGCGCGCCACGTGTTTGGGCGCCAGCTCGGGATGCATCTTGATAACGACGCGGCCGTATTCCAGGTCGAGGTAGAGTGTATTTTCCAAGTCCAAAATCTCCTTCGGCTGCGTCAGTGCCTGCGCCAATACACGTCCCGGAAGAATGGCGCGCGGCAAAGCAGCCGCAGCGGCCAAAAGGCTCGCCCCGCGAATGAACGTAAGTCGGGAAAATCTGCGCATCATTGAATTCAAGCCATACCCTCAAAAAAGCCGCACAGTCATAACGTCAGCCTTCCCATTAGACAAGGGAGCCAATCGTGGCGGGAAATAATGGCAAAACCTTGGAAATAACGGGGAAAATCAGACCTTGTACTTGGCCCGGACGCTGCGGTTGACGTCCGCCGGCACGAAGCTGGAGATGTCGCCCCCCAGACGGCCGACCTCCTTGACCAGGCGCGAGGCGATGAACTGGTTCCGCTCGGAGGCCATCAGGAACATGGTTTCGACCTTGCCGTTGATGCGGGTGTTCATGCCCGCCATCTGGAACTCGTATTCGAAGTCCGAGACCGCGCGCAGGCCGCGGATGATCAGGTCAGCGCCGTGGCCGGTGACGAAATCCATCAGCAGGTTGTCGAACGGCAGCACTTCCACCGTGGTGCCGTTCAGCTTGAGGTGCTCGACCTCGCGCTTGCACATGGCCACGCGCTCTTTGAGGGAAAACAGCGGCCCCTTGCCGATGTTGACGGCCACCGCGACAATCAGCCGGTCCACCAGCTTGACCGCCCGGCTGATGATATCCAAGTGGCCGTTGGTGATGGGATCGAAGGTGCCCGGATAAACCGCGACCTTATAGCGCCCGCTCGGAGCTTGCGGTTTTTTCGCCATGTCTTATCCCCCAAGTCTCACTACGTTGAGTCTGGCCGCGAATTATAGCTCAGCCTTCGGCAGCGGTCTCTGTTCCTGGAACGTCGGTATCCTGAACGTCAGGACCATCGCCCGCATCGCCCTCGCCGCCTTCTTCGAGCGGTAGATGGGCGACCGAGGTCACGTGTTCGTCCTCGCCGGTGGCGAACAGTGTCACACCCTGGGTCGAGCGTCCGGCCACGCGCACGTCACCGATCGGAATACGGATCAGGCGCCCGGCGTCGGTGATCATCATCACCTGGTCCTTGTCGCCGACCGGGAACGAGGCCACCACGTCACCATTACGTTTGCTGGTGGCGATGGAGACTATCCCTGAGCCGCCGCGGCCGGTGATGCGGTATTCATAAGCCGAGGTACGCTTGCCGAAGCCCTTGCGGGTGGCGGTGAGGATGTACTCCTCGCTGGCCGCGAAGCGCTTGAACTCTTCTTCGGTCAAGACCTTGCCCGTATCGACGGTATCATCGGCACCGCCTTCAGCTTCGTCGGCCCCGCGGATCTTGCGCACCATCTTGAGGTAGGCGTCGCGACTCTCGGTGTCGAACTCGACGTGTTTCAGGATCGACATCGAGATGACTTCATCGGCTTCCGCCAGCTTGATGCCGCGCACGCCGACAGACGAGCGTCCGGCGAACACACGCACGTCGCTGACCTCGAAGCGGATGCACTTGCCTTGGCGTGTGGATAACAGCACGTCGTTCTTGTCGTCGCAGGTGGACACACCGATCAGGCGGTCCACACCGCCCGGGCCGTCCTCTTCCAGCTTCATGGCTATCTTGCCGTTGCGCATGACGTTGGTGAAGTCCGACAGATCGTTGCGGCGCACGTTCCCCGACGCCGTGGCGAACATGACGTTGAGCTGGCCCCAGGTGCTTTCGTCCTCGGGCAGCGGCATGACCGTCGAGATGGTCTCACCTTCCTTCAAGGGCAACAGGTTCACCATGGCCTTGCCGCGGCTCTGCGGCGTGCCTTCCGGCAGCTTGTAGACCTTCAGCTTGTAGACCATGCCGAGGGTCGAGAAGAACAGCACGGGCGTATGGGTGTTGACGATATAGAGCGCGCGGACGAAATCCTCGTCTTTGGTGGCCATGCCGGCACGGCCTTTGCCGCCGCGGCGCTGCGCGCGGTAAGTGGACAGCGGCACGCGCTTGATCCAGCCGGCGTTGGTTACCGTGACCACCATGTCCTCGCGCTGGATCAGGTCTTCAATGTCGGTCTCGAATTCCAGTTCCTCGATGGTGGTGCGGCGCGGCGTGCCGTACTCGGCTTTCATCTCCACCAGCTCTTCGCGCATGATTTCGAACAGGCGCGCGCGGCTGCGCAGAATTTCGAGATAGGCGGCGATCTCGGTGCCGATTTCCGTCAATTCGGCGTGGATCTTGTCGCGCTCCAAACCTGTCAAACGGTGCAGGCGCAGATCGAGAATGGCCTTGGCCTGGTTTTCCGACAGCTTGTACTTGCCGTCGATGACCTTGCGGTCCGGCTCGTCGATCAATGCCACCAATGGAGCGACGTCATTCGCCGGCCAATCGCGCGCCATCAATTGCTCGCGGGCGGTCGCCGGATCGCTGGCGGCGCGGATCAGCTTGATGACTTCATCGAGGTTGGCGACAGCAATGGCCAGGCCCACCAACACGTGAGCCCGGTCGCGGGCCTGGTTGAGTAGGTAGACCGTGCGGCGGCGGATAACCACTTCGCGAAAGGTGATGAAGGCCTGAAGGATTTGCTTCAGGTTCATCAGCTCTGGCCGGCCACCGTTGATGGCCAGCATATTCACGCCGAAGCTCGATTGCAGCGGCGTGAATTTATAAAGCTGATTGAGGACCACTTCGGCGATGTCGCCGCGTTTGATTTCAACAACCACGCGCACGCCGCGGCGATCTGACTCGTCGCGCAGGTCGCTGATGCCCTCGACGCGCTTGTCGCGCACCAGCTCGGCGATCTTCTCGATCATCGAGGACTTGTTCACCTGGTACGGAATTTCCGTAATGATGATGGCCTGCTTGTCCTTGCCGATGTCTTCGATCTCGCAGCGACCGCGCATGATCACCGAGCCCCTGCCCGTCATCATGGCCGCGCGGCTGCCGGACTGGCCCAGGATGATGCCGCCGGTCGGGAAGTCCGGGCCCGGCACGATTTCCATCAGGCGTTCAGCAGTGGTCGCCGGGTCATCGATCAAGGCGCAGGTGGCGTCGATAATTTCGCCCAGGTTGTGGGGCGGGATGTTGGTCGCCATGCCGACGGCGATACCGCCGGCGCCGTTGACCAACAGGTTGGGGAAGCGCGCCGGCAGCACCACCGGCTCGTGTTCGCTTTCGTCATAGTTGGGCTGGAAGTCGACGGTGTCCTTGTCGATGTCGTCGAGCAGCGAGTGCGCCGGCTTGGCCAGGCGCGATTCGGTGTAGCGCATCGCCGCCGCCGGGTCGCCGTCCATGGAGCCGAAGTTGCCCTGGCCATCGATGAGCGGCACGCGCATCGAGAAGTCCTGGGCCATGCGCACCATGGCGTCGTAGATCGATTGGTCGCCGTGGGGGTGGTACTTACCCATGACGTCGCCGACGATGCGCGCCGACTTACGGTAGGGCTTGTTGAACTCATAGCCCGCCTCTTTCATGCCGTAGAGGATGCGGCGGTGGACGGGTTTCAGGCCGTCGCGGACATCCGGCAGCGCGCGGGCCACGATCACGCTCATGGCGTAATCGAGATAGCTGCGGCGCATCTCGTCTTCGATGGTGACCGGGATCATGTCGAAGGCCGGCGGATTGGCGCCGCCGGTGGGTGGGACGTTTGGGCCCTTGGGGGGATCTTTAGGGTCGCTGGGACCGCTCGGAATAGGGCTATCGCTCACCGGATCACTCGCATGTCATCACACCCAAAATTCGCCCTTTTCCGACCAGATGCTGCATTGCACCCAGGGAAAGGGTCTTACTAAATATTGCGTCAAACGTCCCCATGGGCGGCCCCTGACTGGGGCCGCTCCAACCTGTAAAATCTACCAGATTCACAAGCCCGATCATAACGTTAGTTGGCTTTAGCCGCGCGGGCCGAAGGTGGGCGGGCTAGGGCGCTCGGAACAAATATTTAATTCATTAATAACAGTGTATTATGTATCTTTATTCGAGCAATTCATGAATACGCTGAAAATGTCGCCAAGCAGCTCGGAAATCTCCAACGGGCGGCTGGGTTGAATGCCTCGCTGCAAGCGCGAGACTCGGGGGCGAGCAACCCTCCACCGATTGTGGTTAAATTTCGGCTGATAGGCCGGCGGGGCCGATTGGGCCGCGCCATTTTGTGCGCCGCAATAGAGCGCTATTTCTCGGCGCTTACCTTCTGGGCGGAGCCGT
Organism: Fidelibacterota bacterium; assembly: GCA_947476065.1. Classification (GTDB taxonomy): domain Bacteria; phylum Pseudomonadota; class Alphaproteobacteria; order Rhodospirillales; family Rhodospirillaceae; genus SHVO01. Next base: position 51,724 of record CANJPG010000003.1, on the reverse strand, counting down.
CCTTGTCGGCGGCCTGGGAGGCGTTCTGCTGGCCGGCGCCCACCTGGGACAACAGGCGGCGGGCATAGCGGCTGCGGCTGTTGGCATTAGGGCCGTAGGCGACCATTTCGAACAGATGGCGGGCATCCTTGGGCTGGTCGGCCTTGGACAGGGCGATGGCGGCCTCCAGGCTGATCTCGTCCACTTGGGGCGCCAGCTTGTGGGCCAGCTTGAGGACATTGAGGGTGTTCTCGCTCGGCGGCTTGCCGTCGGCCAGGGCCCCCAGGGCATAGAGATACAGCGACGGGTAGTGATTGGGATCTAGCTTGTCGATCCGGCCCGCCAGCGGCTTCACTTTGGCCAGCAGTTCGGCCCGCAAGGCCGGGGCGCGCTCGGCCTGTACCACATAGCGCGCCGCCTTGGTGTAGAGCGCCTCGAGGTCGTTCGGGCGCTGCGCGAGCAGCTTGTCGAGGATGGCGTCGGCGGTGTCGTAGCTGCCGTAGAGCATTTCACCGGCGGCCAGGGTGCGCTGGGCCAGGGCATCGTCCGGGAACTTGGCCGCCTCCTTGCGCACCTGGGTCAGAGTCTTGCTGCCCATGGCGCGGTCTTCTTCCTCCACCGGCAGCATGCTCTCGGCGATGAAGCGCGCTCCCGGCAGCAGCAACTCGTCGGCGGCGGCCGGCATTTCGGTGATGACGACCTCGGGGCGAACGGCATTGCGGGGCACGGCGCGTACCAGCACTTGGCCCTTGGCCAGGTATTTTTTCATCACCTTGTCGAAGGCTTTGAAGTCCATGCCGAAGTTGGCCTGGAAAGCGGCGGCGGTATCTTCGCCGCGGCCGATGTCCTGCAGAAAGCTGTGCAGCTGCGTCCGGCGTTGGGAATCGTCCATCATGTAGTGGGTAACCAGCCAGCTCTCGGGATAGAACATGTTCATGTTCTTGCCGGGCGGCGGATTGAACAGTTGCGCCACCGGCAGCCAGTCCTTGGTGCGCAAGGGATAGACGCGCGCCAGTTGGAACTGCCCGACTTCGATGGTCTCGGGCTTGAACTTCACCGACGAGAAATATTCAGCCAGGCCTTCGCTGGTCCACTGCGGATATTGCGCCGGATAATACTGATAGACGAAGTGGTGGGTGTATTCGTGGAACATGATCGACTGCGCCGACAGCCACTTCGAGCTGCCGATGTCTTCGCGCACGGCAATCGCTAGCGTGCCCGAGGTCAACGCGAGGTAAAGGCCTTGCACGTCCGGCCCCGCATGGGCCGAGATTTCCCGCAGCTGGGCGTTGTTGCGCACGAGGTAGATCGTGAGTTTATTGGGTGACGGCGCCGCCGTGGTGCCGGTCATGGTGCGCAGAAGGCCGTCGTATTCCTCAAGGCGCTGAGTGTAGTTGCGCAGCTCTTTTTCGCCGCCCTCGCTGTAGATCGCGAACAGTGGGCTTTCGGCTTTTAACCAACGGGCCTGGGCGCTTGTTGCCGCGACGCAAGCCGTGAGCGCGGCGGTTGCAAACACAAGCACACGGCACGCGCGCATCAAGAGCTGTGAAAACTGACCCGGCATTGTCCCCCGTCCACTCAAAGGTAATGGTGGCGATCTGCTGACCGGGGACAGGAGCGTCGATCTTTGGTTCTCTGTGGAACAATCGCCCAGGACCGGTCGTTTGGTACTGGCACCGGTATGCCATAACCCGGCCTCAATTCATCATTACCGGTTTTTCACGGGCGTTTGCGGATGCATGCTCCTTATGCAGGCATCGCTCCATGCGCGAGATCAGACACGATCTCGGGTGCTTTACTTAGCGTCAGGGTGATCAGGCTGCGTCCCGTTTTTTAAAACGGAATATCGTCGTCCATCGGGTCGCGGCCGCCGCCACCCTTCTTCGCACCGCCGCCGCTTTTGGGCGCGTCGTAGTCCGGGCCCGAATCCCAGCCGCCGCCGCCCGCGTCGTCACCCATGCCGCCACCGCCGCCGCCGCCTTTGCCGTCGAGCATGGTGAGTTCGCCGCCAAAGCCCTGGAGCACGACTTCCGTCGAGTATTTTTCCGCGCCGGACTGGTCGGTCCACTTGCGGGTCTGCAGGCTGCCGCTTACGTAGACCTTGCTGCCCTTCTTCAGATATTTCTCGGCGATTTCCGCGAGATTCCCGAAGATTACCACCCGGTGCCACTCGGTCTTTTCCTTGCGCTCACCGGTCGCTTTGTCGCGCCAGCTTTCGGAGGTGGCCAGGGACAGGTTGGCGACCTTGCCGCCGTTTTGCATGCTGCGCACCTCGGGGTCCTTACCCAGATTGCCGATAAGGATGACTTTGTTGACGCTGCCGGCCATGCTGCTCTCCTGCTTGTCCCGTGGGACTCGTCTCGTTACGGATATTCCCGCACCTTAAAGGCCGCAGGCGTTCCGGGGAAGGATAAATAGCTACTATATTTCAATCGCTTAATCCGCCGTTGCCCTCCTGCACCGATCAAGGTAAGAAGGAAACCAACAGCGAAACATAACGAGAACATTTATTCAGTATGCCCCCCAATAGCAAGTCTCCTTCTTCATCCGCTTCTGGCCCCTCGTCTCAACGCCACCACGAAATCCGCGTGCGCGGCGCCCGCGAGCACAACCTGCGCTCCGTCAACGTCGATCTACCCCGCGACAAGCTGGTGGTGGTCACGGGCCTGTCGGGTTCGGGCAAGTCCTCCCTCGCCTTCGACACGATCTATGCCGAGGGCCAGCGGCGTTACGTGGAATCCCTCTCGGCCTATGCCCGCCAGTTCCTAGAGCTGATGCAAAAGCCCGATGTGGATTCCATCGAGGGCCTGTCGCCGGCCATTTCCATCGAGCAGAAGACCACCAGCCGCAACCCGCGCTCGACGGTGGGCACCGTCACGGAGATCCACGACTACATGCGCCTGCTGTGGGCCCGCGTCGGTGTGCCTTATTCGCCCGCCACCGGACTACCCATCGAGGCCCAGACCGTCTCGCAGATGGTCGACCGCGTCATGGCCATGCCGGAAGGCACGCGCCTTTACCTGCTGGCTCCCATCGCCCGCGGCCGCAAGGGTGAATACAAAAAGGAACTGCAGGAGCTGCAGAAGAAGGGCTTCCAGCGCGTGAAGCTCGACGGCACGCTGTACGAAATCGCCGACGTGCCGACAATCAACAAGAAGCTCAAGCACGACATCGAAGTGGTCGTGGACCGCATCGTCGTGCGCGACGGCATTCAAAGCCGCCTAGCGGAATCCTTCGAAGCCGCGCTGGCATTGGCGGAGGGCATCGCCTTCACTGAAAACGCTGATGCGAAGGGCGATGCCGGCCGCACGGTGTTCTCGGCCAAGTTCGCCTGCCCAGTCTCCGGCTTCACCATCGATGAGATCGAGCCGCGGCTGTTCTCCTTCAACAACCCCTTCGGCGCCTGTCCGGCCTGCGACGGCCTGGGCGTGAAGATGCTGTTCGATCCGGTGCTAGTGGTGCCCGACGACAATCTCAGCATCGAAGACGGCGCCGTGGCGCCCTGGGCCGCCTCGTCGGTGCCTTCACCCTATTACCTCCAGGCGCTCAAAGGCGTGCTGGCCCATTACGGCGCCAAGATCGACATGCCGTGGAAGAAGCTGCCCGCCAAGGTGCGCAGTGCCGTGCTTAACGGCACCGGCGACGACGAGATCACCATCAAGTTCAGCGACGACGTCCGAAAATACGAAACCCGCAAGCCCTTTGAAGGCGTGCTCAACAACCTGCAGCGCCGCTGGCGGGAAACCGAGTCCGCCTGGATGCGCGAGGAGTTGGAGAAATATCAGACCAGCCAGCCCTGCGAAGTCTGCTGCGGCCAGCGCCTGAAGCCAGAGGCCCTTGCGGTCAAGATCAACAAGAAGAACATCGCCGATGTTTCGGAGTTGAGCATCTCCGACGCTGCCGCCTGGTTCGCGGCGCTGCCCAAGTCCATCACTGCCAAACAATTGGAAATCGCGCGCCGCATTTTGCGCGAGATCGACGACCGCCTGCACTTCCTCAACAACGTGGGACTCGATTACCTGACGCTATCGCGAAATTCCGGCACATTGTCCGGCGGCGAAAGCCAGCGCATACGCCTGGCCTCGCAGATCGGCTCGGGGTTGACCGGCGTGCTCTATGTGCTGGACGAACCTTCGATCGGTCTGCATCAGCGCGACAACAACCGCCTCTTGGATACGTTGAGACGGCTCCGCGACATCGGCAATACGGTGCTGGTGGTGGAACACGACGAAGACGCCATCCGCGCCGCTGATTATATTGTGGACATGGGCCCGGGGGCCGGTGTGCACGGCGGAAATGTTATCGCCGCTGGGTCGCTCGACGACATTCTCAAGTCCAAGGACAGCCTCACCGCCGCCTATCTCAACGGCACGCGCGAAGTGATCGTGCCGACCGAGCGCCGCAAGGGCAACGGCAAGGTGCTGTCGATCAAGGGGGCAAAGGCCAACAACCTCAAGAACGTCAGCGTCGATATTCCTCTGGGCACCATGACCTGCGTGACGGGCGTTTCCGGCGGCGGAAAATCGTCGCTGGTGCTGGAGACGCTCTACAAGGGCCTCGCCAAACACCTCTATGGCTCGCGTGATATTCCGGGGCCCCACGACAAGATTGAAGGTGTCAATCAGCTCGACAAGGTCATCGACATCGACCAGTCGCCCATCGGCCGCACGCCGCGCTCGAACCCGGTCACCTATACCGGGGCCTTCACGCCGATCCGCGAATGGTTCGCCGAATTACCCGAAGCCAAAGCGCGCGGCTATGCGCCGGGCCGCTTCAGCTTCAACGTCAAGGGCGGGCGGTGCGAAGCCTGCCAGGGCGACGGCTTGATCAAGATCGAGATGCACTTCCTGCCTGATGTGTATGTCACCTGCGACGTCTGCAAAGGCCGGCGCTATAACCGCGAAACGCTCGAGGTTCATTTCAAAGGCAAAAGCATCGCCGACGTGCTCGAGATGACCGTCGAGGAAGGCGTGGACTTCTTCAAGGCCGTGCCCTCGATCCGAGAGAAGATGGAACTGCTGAAACAGGTGGGCCTCGGCTACATCCACCTGGGCCAACAGGCCACGACGCTGTCGGGCGGCGAAGCACAACGTGTGAAGCTTGCGAAGGAACTCAGCAAACGCGCCACCGGCCGCACGCTCTATATATTGGACGAGCCCACCACCGGCCTGCATTTCGAGGACGTGCGCAAGCTGCTCGAAGTCCTGCACACCCTGGTCAACCAGGGCAATACGATGGTGGTCATCGAGCACAACCTCGAAGTCATCAAGACCGCCGACTGGATCATCGACCTGGGCCCCGAAGGCGGCAGCGGCGGCGGCCGCATTGTCGCGACGGGGACTCCCGAGGACGTGGCCCAGGTGAAGGAAAGCTATACAGGGCAGTTTTTGAAGGATCGATTGAAAGCGGCAGTGAAAACGAAGAAGCGGGCGTAACACGCACGCCCGTCATCCTGGGCCTTCTGCCCAGGATCCAGAGTCTCGCGCGCTGATGGATGGGTCCTGGGAATAAATCGCAGGACGACTGTTGAGTGGGATGCAACAGAGGGGGATTCAATGACCGACACACGCAAACTGACTTTCTATCACGCGCCGCAAACGCGCTCTTTCGGCACACGCGTCCTGCTCGAAGAGCTGAACGCGCCGCACGATCTGCACGTCCTTAACGTGCGCGCCGGCGATACCCGCAAGCCCGAATACCTCGCCGTCAATCCCATGGGCAAAGTGCCGGCGCTGATGCACGGCGACGCGCTGATCACCGAACAGGTGGCGATCTTCATTTACCTCGCCGACTTTTTCCCGGACAAGAAACTCGCGCCCGCCCTCACCGATCCGTTGCGTGGCCCGTATCTCCGCTGGCTGGCCTATTACGCCGCCTGTTTCGAGCCCGCCGTGATAGACAAGTTCATGAAACGCGAACCGGCGCCGGCCTCCACCTCGCCCTACGGCGACTACGACACGGTGATAAACCTGCTCATCGCCCAGCTGTCGAAGGGCCCCTATATCCTCGGCGATACGTTCAGCGCGGCCGACGTGCTCTGGGGCACCGCGCTGGCTTGGACGACGAGCTTCAAGCTGGTTCCCGAGGACCCGACGATCATGGCCTACGTAAAGCGGATCGGGGCGAGACCGGCGACGGTAAAAGTGACGGCGTTGGACTCGGAGCTATTGGCGAAGTTCGCCTCGGCTTCCTAACCTCTACGGCACCAACCGGTGCCAATGTTTATCCTTGCCGATGACTTCCTGCGCCTCTTTCGGATCGTTGCTGGCGAAGTAGTTGTAGACCGGCTTGCCTTTGTAGGCCCACTGGGCGGCCTTGTCGGGGCGCAGGATCACAGTCCAGTCGCCCATGGGCATCGCACTCGCGCGGGCATAGACCGGCAGCCACGAGGTTTCGATGCAGGCGTCATCGCAACCGATCTTGCTGCCGGCGTCGCGGTCGTTGGTGAAGAACGGCACACCGAAGTCGTTGGCGAAGTCGAAGCCCTTGGCGGTTTCGAAGACGCTGACTTCCACCGGGCTCCAGGGCGGCTCGGCAGCGCCGGCGGTGGCGCCGGCCAGCAGCATCAAGACCCCACAAAAGAGGCCGCAGGACATCGCGATCTTTCGCACCGCAGCACGCATATTGAATCTCCCTATTGGCGGTTAAGCACCGCCGGCGCCATGCTAAACGCCGTCGGAAGTCCAGGGCAAGCCCGATAAGCTGCGCCCAACCCCAATAGTGTGGCAAGGTACAGGGATACACTCCACGGGAGCGACACAGTGCCGCCGCAAAAGCCACAGAAGTCGCGCACCCAGATTCTCGAAGAGCTTCAAGACTTCATGAAACGCCATCCTAGCGAGCGTGGCGAATGGTATGTCGGCACTGCAGCAGACGCCAGCAAGGAACTGTTCGACGTGCACGGCTTCAAGCCCAGCGACGTCGGCCTCTACCGCCACGCCGGCTCGGATTCCGACGCGGCCTCGCTGGCCGGCCTGTTGATCAAGCGCGGCGCCAAGGGCGACGCCGACGTCAAACGCGGCGCGACCAACATCTTCCTGTTCAAAATGAACGCCCACACCAAGCCGGCCCTCGGGGAGTAGCCGCCGTAAAATAGTGGGCGGCGCTCTTATTTTGGCGCCGGAGGCGCGGCTGGTTGCCCCTCGACCTTGGGCAAGGTCTCGCTGATGCAGGCCCAACTCGGCGCCATTTTGGTCCAGATGGTGACCTGAGGCGCGCCCTCTTCCAGATTGTCCAAGGTGCCCGAGCGGATCACCAGCACATTGGGCCGCACTTCGGCTTCGCTGAACATCGGCGTGCCGCACTTGGGGCAGAACTTGCGGTGCATCTTGTTGCCGCTGTCGGCGACGTTTTCATAATCGGTGAGTTCACCGGTGACGGTGACATCGGCCTTGTTGAAAGCGACATTGACGGTCGCGCTGCCCGCGCCGATGTATTGGCACACGCGGCACCAGCAGGTGCGCGACAGCACGGGTTTGGACGTGCTGCTGTAGCGCACGGCGCCACAAAGGCATCCTCCGGTTATGGCCATTTTTGTACTCCCGTTTGTTTGCGTTCGCCCCATCATAACCTATGCGGCGTACAGCTACATACCGTCAACAAGGCATGGCAGATGGGCCTAATACTGCTATCATATGTCCCTGGGGAGAAAAGGAAATTTTGGTTCGCGCGCAGTTCCTTTCCATTGAACACAATTTCCGCTGAACACAGCAGATGAATACGCCCGACATACAGCCGGACGCGGCCCCACCATCGCCGCGTCGCAATCAGGACATCCTGGAGTTTTACCGCGAGCGGATTATGTATCTGCTCACGCTGGCGATCGTCGTGTTCGTCACGCCCTTCGCCATGATCGATTTTTTCGAGGGGCACTACTTCCTCGGCGTCGCTACCTTCGCCGTCGTGGTGTGCTTTTGCATCGACGGCTACGCCATCCACGTCAAGCGCCGCCCGCCCATCCCCTTCCAGTTCCTATTGCTGCCCACGGTGGCCGCCATCGGCACCTCGCTCAGGACCGACGCCATTCACGGCGCACTGTGGTGCTTTCCGGGCGTGCTGTTGTGCTATTTCGTGCTGCCGCGTCGTTTGGCGATTACCGCGAGCTTATTTTTGCTGGCCGTCTCGGCGCCCATGGTGCTCTTGTCCCTGGGGCAGGATATCGCCCTCAGGTTTGTGGTCACGCTGGCGCTGACTATCGTCATCATCTACATCATCACCGACGTCATCCGCGAATTGCAGACCGAACTGATGGGCCAGGCCATCACCGATCCTTTGACCGGCGCCTATAACCGCCGCCAGATGGAATTCGCTCTGGACGAAGCCATCGAGCGCCACATGCGCACAGGGGCGCCGGCCTCGGTGCTGCTGATCGACATCGATCACTTCAAGCGCGTTAACGACGAACTGGGCCACCATACCGGCGACCACGTGCTGAAAGCGCTGGTGCTGCTGATCAAAAACCGCTCGCGCAAGCTCGATCGGCTGTTCCGCATGGGCGGCGAAGAGTTCCTCCTGCTGCTGCCCGATACCCCGGCCGCCGCTGCCATGATCCAGGCGGAGAACCTGCGCAACCGCATCGCCGACGGTAATTTGCTGAAAAACCGCCCGGTGACGGTCAGCATCGGCGTGGCCGAATGCAAAAAGGACGTCAGCCAGGAAGACTGGGTCAAGATCGCCGACAACGCGCTATATAGCGCCAAGGAAACCGGACGCAACAAGGTGGTGCGCGCCGATGAACTGGACGGTGACGCAACCGCGCCCGCTGATTCCGAAGGCGATGACCGCCGGGCGCGGACGCGTTAGGCGTTCAATGCCGCGGCGTGATGCCGCAGGTGGTCTTCCACAAAACTCGCGATAAAATAATACGAGTGATCGTAGCCTTCCTGCATGCGGAGCTTCAGCGCGATGCCGGATTCGGCGCAGGCGGTGTGCAACAGTTCCGGCATCAGCTGGTTTTGTAAAAACGAGTCGGCGGTGCCCTGATCCACCAGCACGGTGGTAACCGACTTTCCGAAACGTGCGCCGTCGGCGATCAGATCGCAGGCGTCATGGGCCCGCCAGGTTTTGCGGTCAGGGCCGAGATAGGCGGTGAAGGCCTTCTCGCCCCACGGACACTGGCGCGGCGCCACGATCGGCGCGAAGGCAGACACCGCGCGGTAGGTTTCCGGATGCCGTAATGCGAGGGTCAGAGCCCCATGCCCGCCCATGGAATGGCCGGTGATGCCCTGGCGTGCCATGTCGGCGGGAAATTCCGCCGCGATCACCTGAGGCAGCTCCACCGTGATCCAGGACTCCATCATGAAATGCGGCGCCCAGGGCGCTTGCGTGGCGTCGAGATAGAACCCGGCCCCCTGCCCCAAGTCGTAAGCCTCATCGTTCGCAACCCCTTCGCCGCGCGGCGAGGTATCGGGCACGACCAGCATCAAGCCCAAGTCGGCGGCCACGCGCTGCGCGCCGGCTTTTTCGGTGAAATTGGCTTCGGTGCACGTGAGGCCCGACAGAAACCACAGCACCGGGACGTTTGCGTCGTCGGCTTGGGGCGGCAGGTACACACCGAAGCGCATCGGCGTTCCGGTGACAGCGCTATCGTGGCGGCAGACCAACTGCCAGCCGCCGAAGCTGCGCACGCGGGAGAGAATCTCCATCAGTAGACAATCACCGAGCGGATCGACTTGCCCTTGCGCATCAGATCAAAAGCGTGGTTGATTTCTTCCAGCGGCATGGTGTGGGTGATCAGGCTGTCGATCTCGATCTTGCCTTCCATGTACCAGTCGACGATCTTGGGCACATCGGTACGTCCGCGCGCGCCGCCGAAGGCCGAGCCTTTCCACACGCGGCCGGTCACCAGTTGGAACGGACGCGTGGCGATTTCCTTGCCCGCCTCGGCCACGCCGATGATGATGCTTTCGCCCCAGCCACGATGACAGCATTCCAGCGCCTGGCGCATGACATTCGTATTGCCCGTGCAGTCGAAGGAAAAATCGGCGCCGCCACCGGTGGCGTCCACCACCGCTGCCACCACTTTATCCGAGCCGACCTCGGTGGGATTGATGAAGTGGGTCATGCCGAAGCGCTTGGCGGTTTCGGCCTTCGCGGGATTGATGTCGATGCCGATGATCTTGTCGGCGCCGACCATGCGCGCCCCTTGAATCACGTTGAGGCCAATGCCGCCCAATCCAAACACCGCGACGTTGGCGCCGGGCCAGACCTTCGCCGTGTTGATGACCGCGCCGATCCCGGTGGTGACACCGCAGCCGATGTAGCAAATCTTGTCGAAGGGCGCGTCGGGGCGCACTTTTGCGACGGCAATTTCCGGCAGCACGGTGAAGTTGGAAAAGGTCGAGCAGCCCATGTAGTGGAAAATCTGGCTGCTGTGTTTCGTGGACTCACAGGAAAAGCGCGAAGTGCTGTCGGGCATCAGGCCCTGCCCTTGCGTCGCGCGGATGGCGGTGCACAGGTTGCTGCGCTGGGACAGGCAGGTTTTGCACTGGCGGCATTCAGGCGTGTAGAGCGGTATAACGTGATCGCCCGGCTTTACGCTGGTCACGCCGGCGCCCACCTCGCGCACGATCCCTGCGCCCTCATGGCCCAAAATGGCCGGGAACTTACCTTCGGAGTCGAGCCCCGACAGTGTATAGGCGTCTGTATGGCACACGCCCGTCGCCATGACCTCGACTAGCACCTCACCAGCGCGCGGTCCTTCGATGTTGACGGTTTCGATGGTGAGTGGTTTGCCCGCTTCCCAGGCAACAGCAGCACGCGATTTGATCATGAAAAACTCCCGAATGAGCGCGGGAGTATAAGGGCCCCAAGCCGCCCCAAGCAAACGCTTAGGTGCTGCGCTTAGAGATACCCCAGCGGCGGTTCAGCCGGCACACCCGCGCCAATGTCGATCCAGCGCGGCTCCTGCGCTTCGATGGTGCGCGTCATGGGTTCGATGCGCTCGTTCTGAATTTCCGGCTTGACGAAACATACCAGCCGCGGCGCCCGCCCGGGATTTACGCCGAGCGGCAGTGTGAGATATTCCGAACTCAATTTCGTGCCGAGCGAGGTGTTGAATAAGAGCCGCAGGTAGTGGCCGCAAGGCAGTCCGATGACATTATTCATATTTTTGAAGGAACGGGCTTTGTATTTCTCGCGGCTACCTTCATGAATATCCCGCCGTGTGAAATCACCCTGCCAGAAGTCGGCCAGCACGCTGCCCTGAAATCTGACGAAGGCGACGTCGCCGCGCACCTCGACGATATAGCAGCGCGCCATGAATGCCAGCGGCGCATGGTCGAGAAAGCGTTCCGACGCCGGCACTAATTCCGCCGCCCGCACATTGCGCCAGTGCTGCAGGAAGGACTCAATCTCGGCCGACCACGGCGTCATGCAGTGAAAACCAGGATCAGGCCCGAGATAGCCAATGCCGCCAGGACCAGGGTCGTGCCGGCCGCGCCGATGACGCGCAGGATATTGGGCGCTTGCTGCGGTAGTCCGAAGGCATGCAGGACGCGGCAAACCACCAGCACGGCGCCTGCGACCATCAGCACCAGCGGGTTAGCCTTCGAGGTTTCCAAGATCAGCATCAGGATAAGGATCAGCGGAACGTATTCGATGAAGTTGGCGTGGGCGCGAATGCGCGCCAGCATGTCGGGGTTACCGCCATCGCCCAAGGATATCCGCAGGCGGATGCGGGCCCCCACGACGCGAGCGAACAGCACGACATAAACCAGGCTCAGCAGGCAGGCCGTCAGCAGCGTGACGGGCAGCGGCAGCGGCGAATGCATAGATGCCTCCCCTTTTCGTTTTATCCACTCCCGCTTCTCCCCCCAAGGCCGGGGATTTGGGCTGAGCCCAGCCTGAGCCGGTCCGGGCGAACGTTCAAGATGCCATCTTATGCGAAAAGCGTATCCCAGCCTCGTCCGGATAGCTTCACATATGAGAATGACAGCCGCCCTGTTTAAGGATATTCCATGCTCCGCTCAGGCATGTCGCGCAGCTCTGACGTGACTGTCCAACCCGGCTCTTCTAGACCCATCCAGCCCCATGAATTCGGAAAGCTCACCCACCCAGCGGCGTCTTGTGGTTGCCGGCTGCATTGCCGCCATGTTCACGGCCGCCGTCGAAGGCACCATTGTCGCGACGGCCATGCCAACGATCGTCGCCGACCTTGGCGGGTTTTCCCTGCTGGCTTGGGTATTCGCCTCCTACATGCTGACCCAGGCCATCACCATACCGATTTATGGCCGCCTGGCTGACCTCTATGGCCGCAAGCCGGTGATGTACTTCGGCATGGGCATCTTCCTGATCGGCTGCATCCTCTGCGGCTTCGCCACGTCCATGCTGTGGCTGGTGATCTTCCGCGCCGTCCAGGGCATCGGCGCTGGCGCCATCTTGACCGTCGCGATGACCATCGTCAGCGATCTCTATCCCGCCACCGAACGCGTCAAGGTCCAGCCTTATATCGCCAGCGTCTTCGCCGGCTCGTCGATCATCGGCCCGGTACTGGGCGCCTTCATCGTCGCCAATCTCAGCTGGCCTTTGATCTTCTGGTTCAACATCCCCATGGGCGTGCTGACGGTCGTCATGCTGGCGATGTTCCTGAAAGAAACGCCACGTGTCGTGCAGCACACCATCGACGCCACCGGCGCGCTTCTGCTGATGCTGGCCATCACCGGCATTCTCATTGCCATGCTGGAAGCCGACAAACTCGGCTGGTGGATCGCGCTGCTTGTTGCTGGGTCGGTGCTGGTCTTCTGGCTGTTCTTGAAGATGGAACGGCGCTCGCCCGAGCCATTGTTGCCGCCGGTGCTGTGGCAGAACCGCACGCTGATGGGCTCCAACATCGGCAGCTTCGTCATCGGCGCGGCCCTTATGGGCGTCAGCGCCTTCCTGCCGACCTATCTGCAAAGTGTCATGGGCCAGGGCGTTTTGGCCTCGGGCATGGCGCTGTCGATCATGTCCTTCAGCTGGCCCATCGCGGCGACCATCAGCACGCGCATCATGATCCGCAGCACCTACCGCAAAACCGCTGTCGGCGGCGCGGTGATGATGGTTGCGGGCACCGTGGCGCTCACTGGCTTCGCAGCTGCGCCCTTAAGCGTCAGCCTGCCCCTGGCCGGCTGGTTTCCGACCGCCGCGGCCTTCCTGATCGGCGCGGGCCTCGGCACGATGAACTCCGCCCAGATGATTTCCATGCAGGAGGCTGCCCCCAATCACCGCGGTGTGGCCACCGGCATGCAGACCTTCATGCGCATGGTCGGCAGCACCTTCGGCACGGCTCTGCTAGGTGCGGTGCTCAATCTCAGCCTGACCATGAAAATTCCCAAGGCCCACGATCCGCTGCAGACGCTGATGGATCCAGCCCTGCGCGAGAAGTTGCCCGCACGTGAACTGACGGACCTTGTCGCCGGTGTCAGCGGCTCACTGACAAACGTATTCTGGGTGACATTGGCGATCGCGATCATCGCCGGCATAGCAATGTGGACGGTGCCCGACGTTCAGCCCGGCAAACTGCACGAGCAGGAAAAGCAGCCCTAGCCGGCGCGCCCACGCGGAAAGTGCGGGATGCCCTCGGGCAGCCCAAGCCACGCGTGATGGCTCTGCTCCCACACCGAGCGCATCGGCTTCGGAAAGTCCTTGTCGGCGAATGCTCCAACGGCGATGCCGATGATGCCGGGCTTGAGATCCGCCGTGAAGAAAACGCTGCTGCCGCAGACCGGGCAGAAGTTCTGGCGGAATTTCTTGCCCGAGGCCGCCTCCCGCTCCCACGACGTGCTGGCGCCAGAAATCCTCACACGTTCGGCTGGGTAGTAGGCGCCAACGCCGATCACCGAGCCGGTGCGGCGCTGGCAGTCGGTGCAGCTACAGGCCACCACGGCTTCAGGTTCGCCTTCGACCTCGGCGGTTAAGGCACCGCAATTGCATTGTGCGCGTTTCATCTGCAAACCCGTTGTCTTGAAATGCATTTTTTAGACCATTACTGTTGAACTCTTTTATGTACAAGTATGGATCGTATGTCGAAAACCCGCATGCCATGTCTGCTGGTCGTTGAAGACGAACCGGCTGTACGCGCCCTGATCGTCGCCTGCCTGAAGAGCGGCGGCTATGACAAGGTCGTGACCGCGGGCAATGCCGAGGAAGCGCTGTTCTACCTCTTCAAGGACACAGGGCTGAATATCCAGCTGGCCCTGGTCGATCTGGTCCTGCCCAATGCAAGCGGCCTAACCCTCATCCGCAGAATTCGCGAGGCCAAATCAGCCAAGCGCAAAAACCTTCCGGTGGTCGTCCTCACCGGGCGGACCGATACCGATACCTACAAGGCCGCCGCCCGGCGGGGGATTCAAGGCTATCTGATGAAGCCGATCTCGCCCGCCATATTGGTCGAGGCCGTCAGCAAGGCGCTCATATCACGGGGTATTGTCCCGCCCACACCGCCAGCCCGCAAGGCGCTGGACGTGACGCTGGCCCTCGATGTTGCACCGCCCCCAAGCCTCGATGAGCTGGATATGTCCAGTTCATCCAGTGCGGAGAGTTCGCCGAAACCTGCATAGCTGGCTTGCAGCAACGGCCCGAGCGGTTAAGCTGTTTGTGTGAGGTATGCGGACCCCAAGGCCCGCACGCAACGAACCGGAGGCCAGCATGGCCGAAGCCAACGCCAAAGACTCCCCGAAACCCGTCCCGCCGCCCAAAAAGGGGCGCCCCGACGACGACGGCGATGAGAAGCCCGGCGCAGAAACCGCCAACCTCAAGCAGAAGTTTCTGCCGACCGGACTGTCGCGCGCGGTTGTCCTGGCTGCCGTCCTCGGCAGCCTCGCGGTGATTGCCGCCAATCTATTTGGTAATCGCTATGATCTGGTGCCCGCGCCGAATTCGGCCAACGGGTTTATGTACCGCATCGATAAGCTGACCGGTGCCGTCCAGTTCTGCACGCCGCAGGGCTGCGGTGAAATTCCGACCGGCGCCGAGAAGCCCTAAGCCTCAAGCACGCGCTTCAAGGCCACCAGTTCGTCGTCCACCTGGCGCAGGATCTGCGCGAACTGGGTTTCGCTGACACGGGAGGGTTTGCTGAAGGCGAATATCACCATGGTGCCGCCGCCGGCGGCCACCACACGGCCCGGCACCGTCCAGGAGACGTTCTCGGCGTCGACAAAAATGTGATCGATGATGCCGCTGGCCGCATCGCCCTTCAGGCTTAGTCGTCCCGGGCCATCGACGGTCTCCATGGTCCAGCTTCCGGCCTCGGCGGGCCTCACCGCTTTGATGCTGTGCACGGCCCACTTGGGCCAATTGCGCCCTTCCATAAGGAAGGCGAATACTTTTTCCGGCGCGGCGGCGACGGCGACGGATTTCACGGAGGTCGGCTGCAGCGTGATAGCTGCAGGCTGGCTTTTGCGCGCCGGCACGCCGTCACCCGGCTGGTAGTTCTCGCGGATGTCATAGCGCATCATGGCGTCGTCGACGCTCTTGGAGGTTAGGCCGCGCCAAAATCCCAGCGCGCTTTCCCATTGCTCAAAGGGACCGTAGACCTCAAGTTCCTTGCCGGCCGCCAGGGTCGTGAAACTGGTGTTGGCGTACTCGCCACCCACAACCCAGAAATTCTTGGCCTTGGGCTTCGCACCGATTTCATCCTCGGATTTGAGGAAGTAGCGCACCATGGCGTTGTCCACGGTCTTGCCGGTTAGCTCACGCCAGCAGACCTTGGCTTCGCGCTCGTTAAAGGGGCCCTTGACCTCCAGCTCGCTGCCGTCCGCCGGCACCGTAAACGACGTATCGGCGTACTCTCCGCCCACCACATAGTATTTTTGGCTCGCCATTAGAACCTAAGCTCCTCGCACCTTTGAGGGGCCGGAAGATACAACAGCCGCCAGCCGCGAGCATCATTGAACTTCGCTAATTATTCCCTATGGTTAGAGCATGACACAGACCCCCATCCATATCATCGGCGGCGGCTTGGCCGGCAGCGAGGCCGCCTGGCAGATCGCCGAGGCCGGCTTGCCCGCCGTCATTCACGAAATGCGCCCTGTCCGCGGCACGGCGGCCCATCAGACCGCCAACCTGGCGGAACTCGTATGCTCCAATTCCTTCCGCTCCGATGACGCCGACTACAACGCCGTCGGCCTGCTGCATGCCGAAATGCGCCGGGCAGGCTCCCTGATCCTGGCCAAGGCCGACCTGCACCGGGTGCCCGCCGGCTCTGCCCTGGCCGTGGACCGCGACGGCTTTTCGGCGGCCGTCGAAGCCGCACTCATAGCCCACCCCAACATCACCATCGAGCGCAGCGAAGTCGCCGGCCTGCCGCCGGAAACCTGGGACTCGGTAATTATCGCCACGGGCCCCCTGACGTCACCGGCGCTCAGCGACGCGGTGCGCGGACTCACGGGCGAAGACTCGTTGGCTTTCTTCGACGCCATCGCCCCAATCGTCTATCGCGAGTCCGTCAACATGGACATCGCCTGGTTCCAATCGCGCTACGACAAGGGCGCGGAGGTGGAAGGCGGCGGCGCGGACTACATCAACTGCCCCATGGATAAGGCGCAATACGAAGGCTTTATCGCTGCCCTGATCGCCGCCGAGAAAACCGAATTCAAGGCTTGGGAAAAAGACACACCCTACTTCGAAGGCTGCCTACCCATCGAAGTGATGGCCGAACGCGGCGTCGAGACCCTGGCCTACGGCCCCATGAAGCCCATCGGCCTGCGCGATCCGCGCACCAATTCACGGCCCCATGCCGTTGTGCAGCTGCGCCAGGACAATGCGCTCGGAACACTGTTCAACATGGTCGGCTTCCAGACCAAGCTGAAACACGGGGCCCAGACCGACGTGTTCCGCATGATCCCGGGCCTAGAGAACGCCGAGTTCGCGCGCTTGGGCGGTATTCACCGCAACACCTTCATCAATTCGCCCAAGCTGCTGGATCCAACGCTGCGATTGAAAGCCATGCCGCGCCTGCGCTTTGCCGGTCAGATCACCGGCTGCGAAGGCTATGTCGAAAGTGCCGCCGTGGGATTATTGGCCGGGCGCTTTGCCGCCGCCGAGAAACGCGGCACCGTGCAAGCGCCACCACCGCCGACCACGGCGCTGGGCGCCATCCTCGGTCACATCACCGGCGGCGCCGATGCCACGACATTCCAGCGCCCCGATTTCCAACCAATGAACGTCAACTTCGGTCTGTTTCCCGAAGTCGATGCCCGCGACGGCAAGGGAAAGCCGATCAGAGGCCGCGAACGTAAGAAAGCCCTAGCCGTGCGTGCCCTGGTGGATATTGACAAGTGGTTGGGTGTGGCACCGCTTGCGGCGGAGTAGTCAAAACGTCCCGCGCCACGCATTCCACATCAGCCGCAACGCAGCCGGACGTTGCATCACGTGACGTGGGTCAAACACATCGAAGCGCCGCTTGGCCAAGCCCACGAGATAGCGATCCGCCAACGTTGCCGGCAACAACGCCGGCAGCGCCTTCGCGTTCGCTTTGCCGCGATACTTGCGTGCCGCATCAAGATGCATCCGCGCCCGCGCGGCGATCTGCGCGATCACCGCGGCGACCTTCGCAGCATTGGCGCGTTCCTGCACGTCGTGGGCCGTCAGGCTTTCTGCCGCCATCAGATCCTGCGGCAGCAGAAAGCGGTTGGCGCGCGCGTGAAACAGCACCGCGCGCAGCATGCCGGTTAGCGCCCAGGCAATGCCAACATGACGACCGGCCGCGTGGCTAACCTCGTCACGGGCCCCCAGCACCTCCAGCACCAGAAACGTCAGGCTGGCCGATGTGCCTTCGGCGTAGCGCTCCAAGGCATCCACGTCGGACGGCGCTTCGTCGCTCATGTCCTGGGCGCGCGCTTCCAGTAATGCGTCAAAATACGCGCGCGTCAGACTATATGTGCGGATGGTCGCAGCCAAAGCCTCGACCACTGGATTGCCCTGGGGCACAGGGGTGTTTTCGTAGACCGCGCTCACCACGTCGCGCCACCATTGCAGCTTCATCTGGCCGATCAGTGTTTCGCTGACGCTCTCGCGCACCTTGGCGACTTCGGTGTTGAAGGCATAAAGCGCCATGACGCCGGCGCGCACCGCCTCCGGCGCCAGCACGGCCGTCAGGAAACGATCATGGTCGCCGTCGCGTACCAGCGCGGAAATATAGTCCTCAGAAACGTTGTCTTCAGCCGGCGGCATGGATGGCTTCATTGTCTTTTAACATTATGACCTAATAGGCCTTTTCTATCTTCAGGGCGATTGTACCGGCAATAGAATGGAGTAACATAGCCGCCTGCACTAGCGGCGGTCGGGGATGACCGCCGCGGCTTCTTGAAGGGGTACCCCGAATGGCCACTATTCTCACGTCTCTGCGCAATACCGTCATCGCCGGCGTCGTCCTGGCGGTGGTCCTGTTCATTGTCCTCACCCAATCGGGTCTGGCGATCACCTCCTACGGCAAGGACTTCTGGGCTTATATCTTCCGCTATCTGCATGAAGGCAGCGGTGTGATGTGGATCGGCCTGTTGTGGTACTTCAACTTCGTGCAGATCCCCAGCATGCCTAAGATTCCCGACGAGCAGAAGCCCGCCATCAGCAAGGTCATCGCACCCGCGGCGCTGTTCTGGTTCCGCTGGGCGGCCATGTCCACCCTGATCACCGGCCTGATCACTGCCCATCTCAATGGAGACTACTTGGTTGATGCGCTGCTGCTCGGCACGCAGACTGGCGGCCATGCCCTCATCGGCGTCGGCATGTGGATCGCCATTATCATGTGGTTCAACGTCTGGTTCGTGATCTGGCCCAACCAGAAGAAGGCCCTGGGCATTGTCACCGTCGAGCCCGACGTCAAAGCCAAAGCCGCTCGCACGGCGATGCTGTTCTCGCGCACCAATACGATGCTGTCGGTGCCGATGCTCTTGTGCATGGCGGGGCAGTCGCATCTCGCGTAAGCAACGCCTCACCCGAGACCAAAACGGGGGCCGAAAGGTCCCCGTTTTCTTTTGCTAGATCGCGATCAAGGCCGCGACCACCGCCCGGCCCTCGCCCATCAGCACGTTGTAGGTGCGGCAGGCGGCCCCGGTGTCCATGGGATCGATGGTCAGGCCCGCGTCTTTCAACGCCAGGCGAATGTCCTTGGGTAGCGGCATCATGGTGGGGCCGCAGCCCAGCAGGCAGACGTCCAGAGCGCCTACCAAAGCGATCAGCGGCGCAAAGTCATCCAAGGTGATGCCGGCCATGGAGGTGGCGCGCCAGGATAGCGTCGCCGGCACCGTGACAATCACGGAGCCGGCATAGTCGGTACCGGACACGCGAAAGCCGCCGTTGCCATAGCGCTGCACCAGCTGACGGTCGGGCGAGGATTGGCGTGTGATCTGCACGGCCGAACCTCGGCGCGTTTAGGCCGTGGTTTTAGCTTTGCTGCTGAAGTCAGGCGTGGCGTTCGGCGAAATGCCGAAATCGTCGCGGCGCAGGTCGAGGTACAGCAGCACCGGCATGCCGACGCGGATGCTCGAGAAGGTGCCGACGAAAAGGCCCCAGAGCATGGCGATGGAGAACCCGCGCAGGGTCTCGCCGCCGAACACCAGCAGCGCCACGACCGTCAGGAACACGGTGAACACCGTCAAGAGGGTTCGCGGCAGCACGCGGTTGACCGACAGGTTGAGCAATTCGGGCAACGGCATTTTTTTGTACTTGCGCAGCATTTCGCGCACGCGGTCATAGACGACGATGGAATCGTTGACCGAGTAGCCGGCGATGGTCAGAACCGCCGCCACCGTGGTCAGGTCGAAGTTCATCTCGAACAATGAAAAGACCCCGAGCGTGGTGATGACGTCGCTGCACAGCGCGAGACAAGCCCCCAGCGCGAACTGCCATTCGAAACGGAACCAGACGTAGATGGCGATGGCGGTCACCGCCAAGGCAACGGCAAGCGCGCCGCTGATAATCAGCTCGGCGCCGACCTTCGGGCCGACAACTTCGGTACGGCGGATCTCGTAGCCCGCACCCATGCTCTCCTGGACCTTCTTGAGGGCGACGTTCTGCGCCTGATCGCCGCCTTCTTGCTGCGGTACGCGGATCATGATGTCACGGCCGGTCTCGCCGAAGGTGGTGATGTTGACTTCGCCCACGCCCAGGTGATTCAAATCGCCGCGCAGCTTGCCGAGGTCGACAACCTGCTCGGAGCGGGCTTCCAGCAGAATGCCGCCGGCGAAATCGATACCGAAATTAAAGCCCTTGGTGGTGATGGAGGCCAACGACACCACTATCAGGATCGCAGTCAGCACGTACCAGATGAAGCGGGTGCCGACGACATCCCACTTAAACTCGTGCGGCATATACCGAAGGATGGGCTGCATGGGGAATATCCTCCGTTAAACGGGCAAAGTGGTGCGCTTGGCGGCGCGGTACCACATCCACACCTGCATCCGCGTGATCATCACCGCCGAGAACATTGAGGTGGCGATGCCGACGGCCAGAGTCACCGCAAAGCCCTTCACCGGCCCCGCGCCCAGGAAGTACAGGATGGCGGCGGCGATGAAGGTGGTGAGGTTGGAGTCAAAAATCGTCGCGAAGGCGTTCTGGAATCCCGAGGTCAGCGAATTGACCAGCGACTTTCCCGATTGGAATTCCTCGCGCATGCGCTCGTAAATCAGCACGTTGGCGTCCACCGCGATGCCGAGCGACAGCACGACGCCGGCGATGCCCGGCAGCGTCAAGGTGCCGCCGACGAGGCTGAGGAAGGCGAACAGCGTCAGCATGTGGAAGATCTGGCCGAACACGGCGAACAGGCCGAAGGTGTGATAGGCGATGATCATGAACACCACCACCAGCCCGCCGCCCACGAGGGCCGCCGTGGCGCCGGCAGCGATAGAGTCAGCGCCGAGGCCGGGGCCGATGGTGCGTTCTTCCAGCACCACCAGCGGCACGGGCAAGGCGCCCGCGCGCAGCAACAGCGCCAGATCGTTGGCAGTCTGCGTGGTGAAGCCGCCTGTGATGATACCGCTGCCGCCGACGATAGGGCCCAAGAGGCGCGGCGCGCTGATGACTTTGTTGTCCAGCACAATGGCAAGGTTCTGGCCGACGTTGGCCGAGGTGACCTGACCGAAGCGTTTGCCGCCGGCGGTGTCGAAGCGGAAGTTGACGACGGCCTTGCCGTCCTGGAACGAGGGCTGTGAGTCAATCAGGCGTTCGCCGCTGACTTCCACGCGCCGGCGCACGACAAATGTCTGGCCGGAGAGTTCGCCCGACCCCTGCAACAGCATCGTGCCGGCCGGCAGATCGCGCGCATCCAGGCCCGAGACATTGGGCTCAAGCAGGTGGAAGTTCATCTTGGCGGTCTGGCCCAGCAGCGTTTTCACGCGCTCGGGGTTCTCGACGCCCGGCAATTCCACGCGAATGCGGTCGTTGCCCTGGCGCTGGATGTTGGGCTCGGTGGTGCCGAATTCGTCGATGCGGCGGCGCACGATTTCCAAGGACTGGGCCAGGGCCGCCGTCTGGCGTTCACGGCGCAGGCGCTCCGGCACGCCGATGTGGACGCGGTCTTCGCCCTGGACGTCAATTTCCATACCCGGCGTCACGGCCGCGATGGCCTTGCGCGCGGCTTCCACGTCAGTGGCATTGTTGACGGTCACGAATACGCTGTCATCGGCGGAACGGATGGTGCGGTATGCGATCTTGACGTCGCGCAGCGCCGAGCGGGAGGTTTCCTCGATATCAGCCAGCTGCTCCTTCAGCAGCGCCGAGGTATCGGCTTCCAGCAGCAGGTAGGAGCCGCCGCGCAGGTCGAGGCCCAGGTTCATGGGCTTCCACCACGACGGCAGGCTCTTGCGCGTCTCGGCCGGGATCATGTTCGGCAGGGCGAAGAATATCGACGCCAAAATCACGGCGAAGACCATGACCATCTTGGAGACGCTGAACTGCTGCATGGCGCGCGGTATCCCTGTTGCCGGCGGTCTGGATTTCTCCGGGCCGGGCTATTTCTTCTCGTCGGTTTTTTCGGCCTTGTCGGAGACCGGTTCGGTCTTGGCGAGCACGCTCGAGATCATGTCGCGCATGACTTTCACGCGCACACCTTCGGCGATCTCGACGGTGAGTTCGCGGTCGTTTTCGACCACCTTGGTCACCAGACCGACGATGCCGCCGTTGGTCACGACCCGGTCACCGCGGCGGACCGCCTCCAGCATCGCTCTGTGATCCTTCAGCTTTTTCTGCTGCGGGCGGATGAGCAAGAAGTAAAAGACGATAAAGATCAGAACGAGCGGGGCGAACTGCATCAAGCCCTGGCCCGACATCGCGCCGGCATCGGCCGCATAGGCCGCTGAAATCAGCATCCGGGTACTCCTTATAGGTATGGCCGCAAAAGACGCAAAAACGAGGGGTTCGGCCCCGGAAAGGGCGGACTATACTCAGCCGGGGGCGTCTTGCAAATGTTATCACCCCCATGCATGACTGCCCTGCTACTTAAGGCTGCCGAGGCGGTTTCGCAAGCAGGGGCAATCTGTTAGCTTCGCGGCATCATGGCTAAAAAAGCACCCAGACGCGCCCCATCGAAGCCTCAAGCGAAGCACCCCGCGACGCCGGCTGCCAAGCACCCCTTGGCGCCCCTGTTACAGCGCATCGCAGGCGCCCTCGAACGCCTCGCGCCGCCCCTGCCCCCGACGGCCGATCTGGCCGGCGACGCTTTTGTCTGGCACGCCGAAAGCGGCGACCTGACCCCCGTCAATTCCGTCGCCCGGGTGCCGCTGCGGCTGCTGAAAGGCATCGAGCGCCAGGCCGAACAGCTGCTCGCCAACACCCAGCAACATGCCGAAGGCTATCCCGCCAACAACGCCCTGCTCTGGGGCTCGCGCGGCGCCGGCAAAAGTTCGCTGGTCAAAGCCGTGCAAGCCGCCGTGAACGAAACCCGCAAGGGCGCCAAACGCCTGGCCCTGGTCGAAATCCACCGCGAAGACATCCAAAGCCTGCCCCGCCTGCTGGCCCGCCTGCGCGACACCCCGCGCCAATGCGTGCTGTTCTGCGACGACTTGAGCTTCGAGGGCGAAGATCAGAGCTACAAGGCGCTGAAGGCCGTGCTCGAAGGCGGCCTCGAAGGCCGTCCCGCCAATGTCGTGTTCTACGCCACCTCCAACCGCCGCCACATGCTCGCCCGCAGCATGATCGAGAACGAACGCGCGACCGCCATCCACGACAGCGAAGCCGTCGAGGAGAAAGTCTCGCTCTCGGATCGCTTTGGTTTGTGGTTGGGCTTCCACAACCTCGACCAGGACACCTACCTGGAGATCGTCACCGGTTATGCGGGCGCGCTGAAGCTGCCGCTCGAAGCCGACGACCTGCGCGCCCGCGCCATCGAATGGGCCATGACCCGCGGCGGTCGCTCGGGCCGGGTCGCCTGGCAGCTGATCCAGGCCATCGCCGGCGATCTCAAAGTGCGTATTGATATGAGCAAGATGTAAAAGGTTGAAGACCATGCCCGCGCTCGAAGCTGCCCCCGAAACCATTCTCCCCGACATCAGCCTGCGCGAGCGCGCGGTGATCCTGATGCGCGGCTTCCTCGGGCGCTGCCCCCACTGCGGCAAGGGCAAACTTCTGCACCGCTATCTCAAGGTCGTGCCCAATTGCACCAACTGCGGCGAGGCCTATGGCCACATCGCCGCCGAGGACATGCCGCCCTGGCTGACCATTCTCATTGTCGGGCACATCCTGGTCCCCAATATGTGGACCTTCCAACGGAACTTCGATGTGCCGATTTGGGTCGAGCAGATCATGTGGCCGACGCTAGCCATCATCCTCATCGGAATCCTCTTGCCCCGCTGCAAAGGATTCTGCGTCGCGTTGCTCTGGCTGCTGCCCCGTCTGCCACCGGCCAAGCCACGGACCATTTAATTCGTACCAGGTACAATTAAGTCCCCTCCTCAGTATATCCCGAGCCTACTGAGGGTGGTGGACGGCGGCTAACGTGAAGACGGTCACAACCTCTTCAAGGGCCCGCCATGAATCCGATTCTGATCGTCATTCTCATTGTCCTGCTGTTTGGCGGCGGCGGCGGTTATTACGGCTACCACTCTTACGGCGGCCCGGGCCTCGGCGGCGCCCTTGGACTGGTGCTGCTGATTGTGCTTATCCTTTGGCTTGTCGGCGCATTGCGCAACAAGACCTAGGAGGCTACCGCTGGCGGCCAAAATCCTCATCGGCCTTTTGGTGACTATGGCTTTGGCGGGCGCGGGCGCGTTCTACGTCAGGCATAGGTTTACCGCACGTCTGGACGCCATTGCCGCTGAAATCCGCGCCGACAAAACAGGCCTCCTGCCTCGCGCCGATCTGCCGGCGGAGGTTCTGGCGCTGGCCCAAAAATTGGGCGCGCGCTCGGATGATCTGCCGGGTGTTGTAGCGTTCACGCAGTCAGGCGAGATGTGGATGGCGCCTGGCGCCAAGCCCACCGCCTTCACCGCCAGCCAGATCGCCGGTGTCGGCAGCGCCGCATTCCTATGGCGTGCCGCCATGAACCCAGCCCGCGCCATTCTCGTCGCAGATTATTTCGTCCACGGCCGTGGCGGACTGGACGTCAAATTACTCGGCATTTTCCCCATTGCGCATATGCTGGGCGACGCCGACATGAACCGGGGCGAGATGCTGCGCTATCTGGCCGAGCTGCCCTGGAATCCCGACGCGATCCTGCTCAATCCTTCCCTGGACTGGAGCGTCATCGATCCGCAGACGCTCAAGGTCGCCACCGGGCGCGGCGCTGACCGTGCCGAGATTACCTTCACCTTGAACGCCGACGGCCTCATCACAGACGCCCGCGCCGAGTCACGCCCCTATGCCGACAAAGGCCGCATGATTCCGCTGCCCTGGCATGGCCGCTTCTGGGCCTACGAAAGCATCGGCAGCCGGCTCATGCCGCGCGAAGGCGAGGTCGCCTGGGAGCTGGACGGCCAGGAGTTCGTCTACTGGCGCGGCAAGCTGCTGATCTGGACGCGATAGGGCACTCATCGCGCCCTGCCCTCGCAAGCCCGCAGCTTCGCGTCCAAGTCCTCCTGCGCCACACGCAGGTCTTCGCCCGCCCTCGCCAGCGCGTCTCCGACGTCGTCGCCGCTGAAGCGTCCAACTTTCGTGACGATCTCGCGCTCGCCCGTCTCGACGCGCAAGGCCGCGCCTCTCAGCACATTGAGCCGGTATGCAGCGCGAGTCACCGCGAGTGTACTGACATGATCGCGGCAAGCCTGCGGTGAGTCTGCGCCGCCGGCATCGCAGGCGGTCAGCAGAACAAAAGCCGCCGGCAGGCAGCAAGCCCCCTCCCGAGGGCCGCGGCGTTTCTGGGAATGAAGGGTCGCATCGTCGTCTCCATAAAAAAGCCGACGACGGGGCGCAAAAAGAAACAGGCCCCGTCGGAAACCGGCGGGGCCTGAAAACAGGATCATCTACGCGTGCGCGCGAACCTTCAGGCGCCCTCCGGGGGCGTCGAACCATAGATCGGTAGCTGGCACATGTATTTTGACATGGCGCGCAAAATACGCGCCTTGGCCAAAAAGTAAAGTCAAAAGTTGTACGGACATTAACGACGCCGAGGGTTCGGCGAACAGATCACGCAACGCCTGGCACGGCTGTCTGTCGTTCTGCGCCATCGGCAGTCAGCAAAGTGGCGGAGCTCGCGCCCCGCCACTGCTTCGTTATGCGCGTCGAATTACCAGCTGTGAATGACACGGCGCGTGCTGCGTTCGACCACGACCGGATGGTCGTTGATGATGACGTAGCTGTAGCGCCCGGGTTCCTGGATTTTGATGGTCTCGGGCAGATCGTACAGCGTCACGGTCTGCGGCAGCTCCACGCCGATGCGGGTCTCCAGCTTTGGGTCCGTAACAGAGCTGTAGTGCTTGATGGTCGAGTGTTCGCGGATGATGTTGCTTTGTTCATCGGTCCACGTCGTCGTTGTCGTGGTGACGGCAGCTGCGAAAACAGCCCCGCTGGACAGCAGCGCGGCCGCAATCATCGCCGAGATCAGTGACTTTTTCATAGTGGCCTCTTGTTCATTGTTAGTGCGGATTGAGCGCACTGTCGAAAAACGAATGATGAAAGGCTTTGTTCCTGTGCCGTGCTTGATTGCAGCCGGCGCACGAATACGCCGCCGCCAGTTATCGCGGTAATGAGCAAATATTCGTGGGCGCAGTTAGCGTCGCTTACTTCTTGGCTTTGGGCGCGCTATGGCTGCCCTTCTGACGGCTGCGGTTATCATCGGCGCGCGCGGCCAAGTTGGACGTACGCCGCGCCTTTTTGGCCGCGCTACCCTCGCGCTTTTTCGCGCCGCCGATGCCGCCGCCGGTCTTGTGGGCTTCTTGATTTTTGGCCATCGTCAACTCCTGGTGAGACGACACGCATGGTTGCGGGATGATCGCTCATCCCGTCCAGAGTGATATCAACGCGAGATTACGTGTGGTCGTGCTGCGCGCTCGGAATGAGCGGGTAGAGGGGTCTTAAACCTTACTCACCGTGGAAGATAGGCCCAGAAGCTTGGCTAAAAGGCGAACAGGTATTTACCGCGGCTTGCGCCGCTGGAGGGACGAGCTTATTTTTTCTGAACGACGAACGAAACCCTGCCACGCGGGGTCTCCAGTCGTATGCGATAGCACCCAAATGCGATAACACCGCGTGAGCGAAGTGACAACCGCACCACCTAAGGAAACTGCGACTGTCCTGATCGTCGAAGACGAAATTATGATCCGCCTGTCCGCGGCAGAGTTTCTGCGCGAGTTTTCCTTTCGCATTCTCGAGGCCGCCAATGCCCGCGAAGTTCAGGCGTTGGTCGCCGCCGGCGAGCAATTCGACATCATGCTCACCGATGTCAGCATGCCGGGCGAGATGAACGGCTTCGGCCTGGCCGCGTGGATCCGCAAGACTTGTCCCGAGGTCGCCGTCATCGTCACGTCGGGTTTTGTCGACGTCGCCGACCTGCCCGGCTTTCTCGCCGACGGCGGCACGTTCCTGCCCAAGCCCTATTCCTACGACGACCTGCTGCTGCATGTGAAGCGCCTGACCGCAGGTCGCATCGATGAGGCCAAAAAAGCCTAAGGGCTCGTTTTTTCTCCGAGGTACAAATCTGCCGAGTCTAGTCGGCATTGCCGCGCGCGAACCTCGCATCGTCTGCGAATGATAATCAAAGGTGTGCGGCGAGCGCGTCGTTATCATTGGCAGCTCAGCGCATTATCACACGCCGCTCATAAACGCGGCCGCTCGATTACGTGACTGTCAGAACACACGAACAATTGATGCAGACCAATTTGGTCGTCCACACGCGTGCTAGTAAGCGCGCGCGTCTTACCACACGCATCGACGATAGCTGACAAGGTCGTCGCGCGTATTTTCTAAAGGGGCTCTATGTTCGTACATCACTTAAGTCGAGGCGCGCTCGCCTCGTTGACTGTCGCTGTCATACTCGCCTTGAACCTCATGACAAGCACTCCAGCCGCCGCACTTCCTAGCTACGCCCAGCAAACCGGCAGTCCCTGCACGGCGTGTCACGTCGGCGGATTTGGCCCACGCCTGACGGAGTTCGGGCGGCAATTCAAACTCAATGGATACGTCTGGGGCGATCCCAAACAGGATACGCTGCCGCTGGCCGGCATGATCATCAGCTCGTTCACCAATACCAAGAAGGACCAGGCGGGCGGCGCGGCAACGCACTTCGGCGACAACAACAATGCGGCGGTGGACGAGACCAGCGTCTTCTTTGCCGGACGTATCCTGCCAAAGCTGGGGGCCTTCATTCAGGCCACCTATGACGGCATAGAGCGCAAGTTTGGGCTCGACAACGTCGACATCCGATACGCTGATCAGGGCTCGATCGGCGGAAAGTCGCTCGTCTATGGCGTGTCGCTGAACAACAACCCCACGGTTCAAGACCTTTGGAATACGACTCCGGCCTGGAGTCATCCTTTCAAAAGCTCCGGGTTTGCGCCGACACCTGGCGCTTCGACGCTGATCGACGGCGGCCTGGCACAGCAGGTCGTCGGCCTGACCGCATACAGCATGTGGGACGACTTTCTCTATCTCGAAGGCGGCGCCTACGCCACCCAGCCTCGGCCCGCCCAGTCGACGTTAGGCATCAACCCCAGCGATGAAAGTCGGATTCACGGCGCCGCACCTTACGCACGCGCCTCGCTGCAGCAGACAGTCGGCAGCCAATACTTCGCCCTTGGTGTCTTCGGTCTCGACGCCCACGTCTATCCCGGCCGCGACAAAAGTGAGGGCACCGATCATCTGCGGGACCTCGGCGCCGATCTTTCCTATTAGTTTGATATTGATGAGCGCTCGACGATCACCGCAAACGGAACGTTCATCCGCGAATCCCAGCATCTGACGGCAAGCGAAGCCCTGGGTCTGTCCAACAATACGTCGAATAAGCTCAATACGTTCAAATCGAACGTGGCCTACTACTTCGACAGCACCTATGGCCTGACCGGCGGCTACTTCACCTCGTGGGGCAGCGTGGACACCGTTACCTTCGCGGCCGATCCCATTAGCGGCAGCAGGACTCAGCGGCCGAACAGCTCAGGATACATTGTCGAAGCCACCTATACGCCCTTCGGCAAGGCAGACTCCTGGCTGGCCCCATGGGCCAACCTGCGGCTAGGGCTGCAATACACTGGCTACACGAAGTTCAACGGCGCCAAGCTGAATTACGACGGCTCCGGACGCAATGCCTCGGACAACAATACGCTGTTCCTGTTTGCCTGGCTGGCGTTCTAAAGGCGGTATTGCCGGGCGCACTAATCTGCGCCCGGCGCTTACCCACCCTGCCCGAACAAGCATTTGACCTGCAGTTTCTCGCTGCGGGATCAGGCTATAGCGCCGTTGCTCGCCCCGCAGCGCTAGCCAAGGTTTGAGGCATCCCATTTGGCTATGGCGGAGCCCCGCCAGACCTATACCAAAAGATAGTTCACCCACCCCTTTTGCAGCTGGTCCAAGGAAGCTTTCCGCCCCCAATATTGCTCAGAACTTCAATAACGCGGGAGCACAAGCACGCTAATGTTCGGCAATCTCAAGATTTCAACCATGGCCGTGGCGCTTAACTTCGTTGTCATCGCGGGCTACCTCGCATCTGCCGGAACGTCGATGTACGCCCTGCAGGAGCTGCAGGTGGGAGGCCCGGTGTATGAGCGCATCGTCGCGATGAAGGATCTTACCGCAGATATTCTCCCGCCGCCGGCCTACATCATCGAGGCATACCTTGAAAGCACGCTGGCGCTATCACATCCGGAAAACCTCGACAAACACCGCGAACGGCTGGCGCAGCTGCATAAGGATTATCAGGACCGCCACGACTACTGGAGCGCACAGGACATTGATGCCGGTTTAAAAAGGCAACTCGTTAGCGATTCCGATGTCTTTGCGCAGCAGTTTTTCGCGGAGGTGGAAAAGGAATTCCTTCCCGCACTCGCTCGCAACGATCTCAAACAGGCTGAAGTGGCCTACGGAAAGCTCGTGACCGCGTATGAAAAGCATCGCGCCGTCGTTGATCAGATGGTGAGCCGCGCGGATAAGGTTACCAAGGAGACGGAACTGTACGCGGCAAGTCACAACGGAACTTTGACGACTGTGATTTGGAGCGTGTCGGCCTTGATGCTGGCATTGATAGGGGCCATCGCCGTGGGTGCCATCGCAGGCCTCGTTCGCCCGCTTTCCCACGTAAGCACGGCCATGGAACAGTTGTCCGCGGGCGATCTGCGCGTTCAAATTCCCGGCGCCCACCGACGGGATGAAATCGGTGAAATGGCAGCCGCACTCGATGTCTTCAGGCAGAACAGCCAAAAGATCATCACCATGGGCATTGAACAGGAAAAGATCAAACGTGAGGCCGATACCGAACGAAAAAACGCCATCCTCGGCATGGCCGATGACTTTGAGAGCAACGTGGGCCAACTGGTCAGAAATGTCGCCGCTGCGGCGAAAGCGATGAAGGTGAGCGCCCAAGCGATGGCGGAATCATCCGAAGAAACCCAACAGCAGGCGAACTCGGTTGCATCGGCGGCCGAACTGACGACGCAAAACGTTCAGACCGTGGCGGCAGCAACCGAAGAACTCTCGGCATCATTCCACGAAATCAATCATCGTGTCACGGATTCCAAGGAGATCATCGGAAAGGCCGTGTCCGAAGCCGGAGCCGCAGCGCGGGCCGTTCGCGGACTGGAAGCCGCCGCCGCGAAGATCGGCACCGTCGTCAATTTGATTAATGATATCGCCGGACAAACCAATCTGCTCGCACTGAATGCAACCATCGAGGCCGCTCGCGCAGGCGAAGCCGGCAAAGGTTTTGCCGTTGTCGCCGGCGAAGTCAAAACCCTTGCCGCACAAACTGCAAAAGCGACTGACGACATCAAGGCGCAAATCGAGGAAATTCAGCGCGCTTCCCGGCAGTCGGCTGAAACCATCCTGTCGATATCGCAAACAGTCGATCAGGTCAGTGAGATTTCGACGAACATTGCGGCCGCGGTGGAGGAACAAAACGCCGCCACGGGTGAGATAGCACGCAGCGTAGCGCAGGCCGCCCAGGGCACAGCGCAAGTGACGGACAACGTCGGCACCGTCTCTGCAGTCGCGCGCTCGTCGACCGCCGCAGCCAATGAGGTGCTCACCGCCGCCGATGAGCTTGACAAAAACGGCGAGACACTCTCAATATAGGCGAACACTTTCTTAGAGCAGGTGCGCGCGGCCTAATCTTCGGACCATAGGAGCAGATTGGATTCGCTCTGACCGCGTCATTTCGCCAGGAATTCCATCGGGTCCATGGCCTGTGTGCCTTTGCGGACCTCGAAGTGTAGCTGCGGTGAGTCGACGTTGCCGGTGCGCCCAACCGAAGCAATCACCTGACCCTGCTTGACCTGGTCGCCGCGTTTAACCAGCAGCTTGTCGTTATGAGCGTAGGCGGTCGTCCAGCCGTCGGCGTGTTTGATCAGCAGAAGATTGCCGAAGCCTTTGAGTTCGTTGCCCGCATAGGCCACGACGCCGTTGTCGGCGGCGCGCACTTGAGTTCCTGCTGGCGCGGCGATGTTAATGCCGTCGTTGTGAAGCCCCTTGCCCGCCGCGCCGAAACTGCCGACGAGCTTGCCGCGCAAGGGCCACGAGAAGCGCGATGACGCGCGGGCTGCTGGCTCGGCGATGGGCGCGGGCGGCACGGCAAGGGCAACCTCAGGCTCGGCTGTAGCTGGCTCAGCGGCGACTTCGGCGGCCAGCTCGGCTTCGGCGGAATTCGACGGCGGCGCGAGGGGCGCTTCGGCCACCGGCGTGCTCGGCGCAAGCGGCTGAGACTGAATCACGTTGGGCTGCGGCGCCGATCCGGGTGGCGGCGCCAGGGTTTCGGTCTTGATGGAACTCCGCGGTGCACGCGACGGGGCGGCCACCGGCGGCGGCGGCTCGGCCGCAGCGATGGCGGGACCAGACGGCGCAGCGGCAATGGTAAACGGGTCGGGAATCCACAACTGCTGGCCGAGACGAATCACATAGGGCGGTGTGAGGTCATTGGCAGAGGCCAGCAAACGCATCTCGACACCGTAGGTCGCGGCCAGCTGGGACAGCGTATCACCGCGCACGACCGTATGCGTGCGCGTCGGATCAAGGATCAGCGTCTGGCCCGGCGTCAGCGTATAAGGTGCGGTCAGACCGTTGCGCGCGATGATCACCTTGCTCGGTACGTCGTAACGCCGCGAGATGGTGTAGACCGTATCGCCCGCCTGTGCGGTGATCGTCCGGCTTTTATCGGCATCCGCCAGGAAACCGCCGGTATAGCCGGGCGGCGGATTGAATTCCGGCGCGCAGGCCGCAAGGCAAACGAGAACGCCAACGGCACCGAGGCGTGAGAAGATTGGCTTCATTTCTCGCTCTCCTGCGGCACACCCTGCACCAGAGGCACAAAACGCACCGGAAACAGGCGCTCGCTCTTGAATTGTTTGCCGTCCTTGCGCACGCGAATAACTTCCTGCTGCAAACCCGATGAATCCCCAACCGGCAGCACCATAATGCCGCCTTCGTCGGATAATTGCGCCACCAGATCGGGCGGCACGATACGCGCCGCGGCGGTGACCAATATACGGTCGAAGGGCGCCTGGGCACCCCAGCCCTTATATCCGTCGCCCACCATTGTGGTGATATTATGGAATTTGAGCGCTTTGAAGCGCTGCTCGGCGTCGGCCATCAGGTCGCGGTGACGCTCAATGGTGTAAACCCGGCGCGCCAGCTTCGACAGGATCGCCGTCTGATAGCCGGAGCCCGTGCCGACTTCGAGCACCTTCTGGCGGTCGCCCAGTTCCAAGGCCTGCGTCATCAAGCCAACGACCAAAGGCTGGCTGATGGTCTGGCCGCAGTTGATGGGCAGCGCTTGGTTGGCATAGGCCTGATCGAGGAAAGCTTCTTCGACAAAGGTCTCGCGCGGGATACGTTCGATGGCGGCCAGCACGCGCGTATCGGTGACGCCCGCGTTACGCAGGTCCATGACGAGGCGGATTTTTCGGCTTTCGGTGCTCACCGTGCCGTTCCCTTATGCCGCCGGAAATACCTGGCCCAGCGCGGCCATGGTGGGCGCGTGGGTCAAATCGACATTGAGCGGCGTGACGGTGACATAGCCGTCGGCGACCATTTTCAGATCAGTGCCGTCGACAAGATCAGACGCGCGGCGCGTGCCGATCCACAGGTAAGGCCGCCCGCGCGGATCGTGGCGCAGGATGAGATCGTCGCCGAGTTTGTGCTTGCCTTGCGCCGCCGGCGTCACGCCTTTGACGGCCTCGGCCGCGCAGTCGGGGAAGTTAATGTTCATCAACACATTCTTGCCCCAGCCGACGGCGCAGACTTTGCGGATGATGTCGGGCGCCCAATGTTCAGCGGTGTTCCACGGAATGTTGTCGACATCGCTCCAGACCTGCGACAACGCGATGGCCGGCACGCCCAGCAGCACGCCTTCCATGGCGGCGGCGACGGTGCCGGAATAATGCACGTCCTCGCCCAGGTTGGCGCCGTGATTGATGCCCGAGAGTACTAGGTCAGGCGGATTGTCTCTCATGATGTGGTTGATGGCCACCATCACGCAATCGGTCGGCGTACCGCTCACGGCATAACGCCGGTCGCCCTTCTCGATGGGGCGCAGGGGCTCGTGGATCGTCAGCGAATGCCCTGCCCCGCTGCGCTCCTGGGTCGGGGCGACCACCCAGACATCATCGGTGAGCGTGCGCGCGATGCGTTCCAGCACCGCAAGGCCGTGGGCGTAGATGCCGTCGTCGTTGGACAGCAAGATGCGCAGCTTCGACATGTCCCGGAAAGGAGGGAATGCCGTCATAGAATTTTAGCACCCGGGGCGATGACATCGAGCCCGCCCATGTAGGGCTTCAGCGCCTGGGGCACGACCACGGAACCGTCCTGCTGCTGATGGTTTTCCAGAACCGCGATCAGCGTGCGGCCGACAGCCAAGCCGGAGCCATTCAGCGTGTGCACAAAGCGCGTGCCCTTGGTTTCGCCCGCGGGGCGATAGCGCGCGTTCATGCGCCGCGCCTGGAAGTCGCCAGTATTGGAACAGCTGGAAATCTCGCGGTAGGTATCCTGACCCGGAAGCCAGACTTCGATGTCATAGGTGCGGTTGGCGCCGAAACCCACATCGCCGGCGCAGAGCGCCATGACACGGTAGGGCAGTTCCAGTTTTTGCAGAACGCCCTCGGCGCATTTTGTCATGCGCTCAAGCTCGGCTTCAGACTCCTCGGGCGCGGTGATGCTGACCAGTTCGACTTTCTCGAACTGGTGATTGCGGATCATGCCCTTGGTGTCGCGGCCAGCCGCGCCGGCCTCGGACCTGAAGCACGGCGTGAAGGCGGTCATACGCAAAGGCAGTGCCGCGCCGTCTAGGATGCGCTCGGCGGCCAGGTTGGTAAGGGACACTTCCGACGTTGGAATGAGGTAAAGGCCAGCCGTGGTGTGGAACAGGTCACCGCCAAATTTCGGCAGCTGGCCGGTACCCACCAGCGCCACGTCACGCACCAGCAGCGGCGGATTGACTTCGGTGTAGCCGTTCTCGGTCGTGTGGGTATCCAGCATCAACTGGGCGATGGCCCGCTCCAGGCGCGCGAGTGCGCCCTTCAGCACGACAAAGCGCGCGCCGGACATAACCGCCGCCTGGTCGAAATCCATCAAGCCTAAGGCCGCGCCAATATCGGCGTGGTCTTTAGCCGCAAAGTTCAGCGTGCGGGGCGTGCCCCACTTGCGCACTTCAACGTTGAAGGTCTCGTCCCGGCCCGCGGGAACCGTCTCGTGCAAAATGTTGGGAATGGTCAGCA
The DNA here is from genome assembly GCA_947476065.1 of Fidelibacterota bacterium. Classification (GTDB taxonomy): domain Bacteria; phylum Pseudomonadota; class Alphaproteobacteria; order Rhodospirillales; family Rhodospirillaceae; genus SHVO01. The sequence continues at coordinate 17,489 of CANJPG010000003.1, read as the reverse complement.
ACAGCGAGCGCCCGTCTTCGCCCAGGGCCTTCTCCTCGACCTCAAGCGCCGTCATACGGTCTTTGATCGCCGCCACTTCGGCCATCAGCGGGCCAGCGTCGCCGCCCTTGCCCTTGACCGCGCCAATCTGCTTGGAGACCTCGTTGCGCCGGCTTTGCAGGGTCTGCAGCTCGGTGGTCACCCCCCGGTGGCGCTTGTCCAGGTCGAGGACGGCGGCGGACAAAGGTGCGGCCCCGCGGCGCGCCAAGGCGGCGTCCAGCGCTTCCGGGTTCTCTCTAATCCATTTGAGGTCGAGCATCGGTCCAAGCCTTATAGCGGTTGCCCAGGCTTATACGGGGAAGGCCCGAATCCGTCCAGGGTGGAGGCAAGCCCTTAACCACCTGTCGTCCTGGGATTTATTCCCAGGACCCATCTGGTTGGGCGCACCTATGTCTGCAGGCATGGATCCTGGGCACAAGGCCCAGGATGACGGCGGCGCGCGTTACGCCGCGTTGAAATCCGTGTCATCACCGCCGGAATCGCTGCCGTCGGCGGCGGAGGTTTCGTCGCGTTTTTTGCCGACCATGCGGGCGCCGACGATTGAGACCTCGTAGAGGATCAGCATCGGAAACGCGAGGCTGAGCTGGCTGATCACATCGGGCGGGGTCACCACGGCGGCGAAGACGAACACGATCAGGATGGCGTAGCGGCGTTTGCTGCGCAGGGTCTCGGCGGTGATCACCCCTACCCGCGCCAGCAGCACCAGCAGCACCGGCATCTGGAACGCCAATCCGAAGGCGAAGATCAGCGTCATGAAGATGTCGAGGTATTCGCTGACGCGCGGCAAGAGCTCGATGGCCATTTCGCTGCCTTCGGCCGGCGTTTGAAATCCTAAAAGGAACTTCCAGGCCATGGGCATGACGACGTAATAGGCCAGCGCGCCGCCCATGAAGAACAGCACCGGGGCGGCGAACAGGAACGGCAGGATGGCGTTCTTTTCGTGTTTGTAGAGGCCGGGCGCGACGAAGCGCCACAGCTGGTTGGCGAAGATCGGGAAGGTCACGAAAGCAGCGGCGAAGATCGCCACCTTCATCTGGGTCATGAAAGCCTCAGCCAGATGGGTGTAGATCATCTGGTGGCTGCTGCCGCCGACAGCGTCCATGGCGTGCGACAGCGGTGCTGCCAGGAAAGCATAGATGTGCTTGGACATGGGCACGGCAGCGAAAAAGGCCACCAGCAGCGTGACGATGGAATACAGCAGCCGCTTGCGCAGCTCGGTCAGGTGATCGAGCAGCGGCATGGTGTGGCTGTCGGGATCGTCCGGCGTCGGCTTTACGGGCAGCGATGCGTTCATGTGGGTGACGCTGGCGAGCTGGGCGCGGGCGCCGGAGCCGGCGGATGCTCAGCCTGGGCGCCGGCCTCGGCGGTGACCTGAGCGGCGGATTCCGCCGGTGCTTCGGGGCTACCTTCGACCGCGGCGATTGCGGCGGGCTCGGCCGGTGCGGAGCTGGGCGGCGGGCCTTCAATCATCGGCGCGTTCAGGATCGAGCCCATCTCGCCGGTGGGATCGACGACCTTGGCCATTTCAGACTTGAGATTGGCGCTGGAGAGCTTCTGGATCGACTGGCGCACTTCGTCGAGTTCGGCTTCGCGCACGATCTCGTTCATGTGGCCCTGCAGTTCCGAGGTCAGGCTGCGCATCTTGCGCAACACCTTGGCCATGGTCCGCATCGCCTGGGGCAGTTCCTTGGGTCCAAGGACCAGAACCGCCACCAAGCCGATCACACATATTTCCGACCATGCCAGATCGAACATTCAATACGTCCGTTCATCTTCTACCGACCGCGAGATCGGCCGGGGGACGCTGCTTAAGCGACCGGATCTTTTTCCTTCGTCGTCGCCTGGCCTTCGATGGTCTTGCCGCCGGCGGGCGGGTGAGCATCGTCGTCGTCGTCCTCGTCCTTCATGCCCTTCTTGAAGGACTTAATGCCCTTGGCCACGTCCCCCATGATGTTCGAGATTTTACCGCTGCCGAACAGCAGCAGCACGATCACGAGGACGATGACCCAATGCCAGATGCTCCCAAAACCCATGACTAGGCGCCCTCGACCGGGGGCGAAACCTTGTCGTCGTCCTTCATGTTTTTCTTGAAGGCCTTAATCCCTTTGGCAACGTCGCCCATGAGGCCCGAGATCTTGCCGCTGCCGAACAGCAGCACGACGATCAGCAGGACGATGCCCCAATGTAACAGGCTAAAAGAACCCATGGCTCAATTACTCCAATGGTTTAGCGGCGGGAATTGTGGTGCCATCATTGCAAAAAGTCCCCCCGCCCGCAATGTTTAACGCCCGAAGACGGCACACCTATTAGCCTATTTAGGTACGCCAACCCCTTATTACCAGAGCCTTATTCCGGGTCTTTTTCGGATTCTTCGCCGGCGGTCGCTTCGCCGTCCACCAGCGGCTCCAGCGCCTCGTCGGACTCATCGGTGTCAAACAGCAGTGTTTCAGCGCCACGCGTCGCATAGGCCGACACGCCGCGTTTGCTGTCGAGCAGACCGGCCGCCTTCAACTCGTCGATGCCGGGCAGGTCTTGAATGGATTCGAGGCCGAAGTGATCGAGGAAGGCGTTGGACGTACCCCACATGACGGGGCGGCCGGGCACTTGCTTGCGGCCGCGCGGCTTGATCCAGCCTTCTTCGAGCAAGATGTCGATGGTGCCGGTGGAGACGATCACGCCACGAATTTCTTCAATCTCCGCGCGTGTCGCAGGCTGGTGATAGGCGATGATGGCCAGGGTCTCGATGGCGGCGCGCGATAGTTTGCGCGGAACCAGCTTTTCAAGGCGCAGGCGCTCGGAGACGTCGGGCGCCGTGCGGAAGGACCAGCGACCGTTGCCCTGGATGAGCTCAACGCCCCTGCCCTTGTAGACCTCGCGCAATTGCTCGAGCAGCGCGGGAATGTCCGCGCCCTCGCCCAGACGCTCGGCAATGGCGCGTTCGGTCACGGGCTCGGACACGGCGAACAGCAGCGCCTCAAGCACGCGCAGGTCTTCCGACATGCGGCGCTGGCGGGTTGCGTCCTGTTCGGCCACCTGCTCGGCCACTTCGGCGGGCATCGGCGGCGGCAGTGGGGAGCCTGCTTCGATAAGGTTCTCAGAGGGGCCGTGTTCGTCGGGATCAATCATTTGCGGAAGGCCGGTTAGCGGGTTTCAAGAAAATCGGTGAGTAGGCGCCGCCGTCCTGGCGGATATCGGCTTTGCCCTGGCGGACCATCTCCAAAACCGCGATCAGCGTCGTGCTGAACGCCGAGCGGCGCATCAGCGGATCGCGCACGCTCTGGGGCAGGAACGCCGACAGTTCGGTCCAGTCGGGCACGCCCGGCAGGATTTCGCGCAGGCGCGCGATGGCATCGTCGATGGAGTAAAGGTCGAAGGCCTCGATTTCAAGGGCGGTGACGTTCTTCTCGTTATGCTGGCGGCCATAGGCGCGCAGCAGATCATAAAGGGAAACGTCGTAGACCGTGCGCAGCGTGACGGGCAGGCCTTCCGGGGCGCCGCGTGGGTAGAAATTGATGCCTTTGCGCGGCAGCTCGAATACCTTGCGCCCGGCTTCCTGCATCGCTTCCAGGCGCATCATCTGGAACTTCAGCGCCTCGGCCATTTCCTCGGCGCTGGGTTGGTCGTCGTTCTCTTCACGGGGCAGCAGCAGCTTGGACTTCAGGAAGGCCAGCCACGCGGCCATCACCAGGTAATCGGCGGCCAGCTCCAGCTGCGACTGGCGGGCAGTCTCGATGAACTTCAGGTACTGGTCAGCCAGCGCCAGGATCGAAATGTGCATCAAATCGACTTTTTGGTCGCGGGCGAGCACGAGCAGAACGTCGATGGGGCCTTCGAAGGACCCCAAGTTCAGCACAAACAGCGAATTAGGATCGGCCAGGCGCTCGGACAACGGGCGGTCGTCTTCCTCGAAGGCCGGCAAATCGGCGGGGTCAGCAAGATCAGAAGACATCAGAGTACAAATAAACCTAAGTAAGCCCAGTCACCGCCGCAATGAATCGAACCACGGCGTCGGCGATGGGCAGGATTGTCCGCGCGAAGAGATCGAGATCGACGCCGATCTCCGAACCCAGCCAAGGGAGCGCGATCAGGACGCCTAGCAGGATGAACATGCCGTATTTTTCCGTAGCCGCCAAGCGGCGCGCGAGGGGCAGCGGCAGCAATCCGACCGCCACCCGCCCGCCGTCCAAAGGCGGCAGCGGAATCATATTAAAGATCGCCAGCAGGACGTTGACCAATAGGCTGTTTTTCAGCATTTCGGCGGTGAAGTTTACGGCCTGTTCGGGCAGAAACGGCAGGCTGTGGAAAAGTATGGCCGAGATGATCGCGAGGCCGATGTTCATGCCCGGCCCAGCCAGCGCAACCCAGACCATGTTGCGCCGCGGATTGCGCAGGCGGGAGAAATCCACCGGCACGGGCTTGGCCCAGCCCAGCACAAAGGGCGAGCCTGCCAGCTTGAGCATCGCCGGCAGTAAAATCGTGCCGAAGGGATCGATGTGCTTGAAGGGGTTCAGCGTCAGCCGCCCCCTTTCCTTGGCGGTCGGGTCGCCGAACAGCAGGGCGATGAAGCCATGGGCCGCCTCGTGCAGCGTGATCGCCAGGATCGCGGGCACCGCCATGGCGATGACTTTGGCGACTGTGGATAACTCGCTATCCATGACGGAGCGCGTTCAGCACCGCCACTTGGGCAGAGGCGGCGCTGGCCGGCGCTTTGCGCGGATTACGGCGAAAAACCGAAGTTGCTTCAAGCGCCCGCAGCCCGTTCGTGCCCAAGGGGCCGCAGCCGCGGGCCACCGCTTCCATTTCCGCCATGACGCCTTCGCAGTGGAGCACCACATCGCAGCCGGCCTCCAGGGAAGCCGCGGCGCGGGCGTCGAAGGGCCCGTCGAGGGCCTTCATGCCTAGGTCGTCGCTCATCAGCAGCCCTTTAAATCCAATTTCGCCGCGAATGATGTCGGCGATGACCGACTTGGATGTGGTGGCTGGACGCTGGGAATCAATGGCGCGGTAGACCACGTGGGCGGTCATGGCCAGGCAGGCGTCCTGCAGCGGCGTCGCGCAAAGGGCCTTGAACGGCGCAAAATCCGAAGTCCGCAGCGTGGCCAAGTCGTCGGAGACTACCGGCAGTTCCTTGTGGCTATCCGCCCCCGCCCGTCCATGGCCAGGGATATGCTTGATCACAGGCAGCACGCCCGCATCCAGGAGCCCCTCGCAAGCTGCGGGCGACATGGCGGCGACGACGGCCGGGTCACGGGATAAGGCGCGATCGCCGATGACGTCGTGGGCGCCGGGAACCGGCACGTCCATGCAGGGGGCGCAGTCCACGTCGATGCCCAAGGCCGCCAGCTCGTCGCCGATCATTTGGTTATTGAGCCTGAGGGCCTCGTTGGCCTTGGTGGAATTGCGCCCATAAAGCTGGCCGAACTCGTCCATGGTCGGCGCATGGCGCCAGTGAGGCGGCTTCAGCCGCTGCACCCGCCCGCCCTCCTGGTCGATCAGGATCATGACATCATGAAGAGAATCCAGTGACCGTAAATCATTCACTAAAGCAATAACTTGCGATGGATTCTCAATGTTTCGCGCGAAGAGGATATAGCCCAGGGGACGGCTGGATTTAAAGAAGGCCCGCTCGGCCTCGGTCAGCTTGGGGCCGGCCATCCCGAAGATGGCGGCGAGTGGGGCTGCGGTCATTCCCGTTACGGCTTAATGACGATGCAGCCGACCTTGGCTTCGGCCAGGGAGGCGCAGAGGGCATCGGCGGCGGCCTTGTCGGCCAGGGGGCCGGTGCGCAGGCGGTAGAACACGCCGCGGTCGCCGAGATCGGCCTTGGTCACGGCCGGGGAATAGGCGCCCAGCAGTTCCTTGTTCTTGCCGCTGATACGCTTCCACTCAGCCATGGCGGCTTCCTCGGACAATACCGAGGCCAGCTGGATCTGGAAACCGGCACCGGAGGTAGTGGGTGCCGGCGTCGGCACAGCGGCGGCGGTCTGGGTTTCAGCGGCTTTTTCGGCGACGGGCTTTTCCGCCGGCGGGGCTGCTGCGGGTTTCTCGGGCACCACAGCAATTGGGCCCGTCGCCGAGGTGCGACCACCGGTCGCGGCAGCTACGGCAGCCGCCAGCGGATCGGGCTGCGGAGCGGCAGGCTTGGCTTCCTCCTTAGGTGGCTCAGCCTTGGGAGCGGGTGATGGGGCCTCGACTTTCGGGGTCTCGACTTTCGGAGCCTCAACCTTCGGCGGTTCCACCTTGGCCACTTCGGCTGGCTTGGCGGGTTCAGGCGCGGCAGCCGGGACCGGCGCAGGCGCTTCGACCTTTGGCTCGGCAGGCTTCATGGGCGGCGCCTTGGGCTCCTCCGCCGGCGGCAGCAGGTTCTCGACCCGGTTTGGGGCATTGCCCTTGGCGACACGGTCGTAGACCAGCTTGTCCTGGTTTTCGACCTGCATGCCGCCCGGATTGTCGGGGCGGATTTTATAGGGGGTCGGGTCGGCTTTGACGAAACCGACGGCGCCCGGCGTGAACTGAAGCGCACCGCCGCGCAGGAAATACCAGCCGGCGCCGCCGGCCACAGCTACGCCCAACACGATGCCGATGATGACGCTGAACGACCGTCCTTCCGACCGGCTCGGGCGGCGGCTGTCGTAGTCGTCGTTGAAAACGTCCTCGGTGAAGGGTGTTGCACGCAAGTCGGTGCTGCGCCCCTCGCCCGGCGTTAAGGAAACTCTCGACTCTGGACGGCGCAGCGGCGGCCCGTCGCCGTCGCGATCAATGGGCATCAGCGCATTTCCTCTACCGGTTCGACCCCGAACACGGCCAGACCAGACGCTATCACCAGCCCGACGCCGCGGACAAGCGCCAGCCGCGCACAGGACACGCTTTGATCGCCGGCCTGGAGGAAGCGCAACTCGGTCGCATCGTTGCCCTTGTTCCACAGGCCGTGGAATTGGGCGGCGAGGTCGTACATGTAAGTGGCCAGCCGGTGCGGCTCATGAACCAGCGCCGCGCCCTCGATGGTACGTGGCCAGTTGGCCAGGGCGCGCAGGACGCCGATTTCATCAGGGTCCGTCAGGCGCGCGAGGTCGGCTTTGGCCAGACCCGCATCGGACAGGTCGGCGGTGGGGAACATCTCCTTGGCGTGGCGGAAGACGCTGCGGCCGCGGGCATGGGCGTACTGCACATAAAAGACCGGGTTCTCGCGGGATTTCTCCATCACTTTTGCGTAATCGAAATCCAGGGGCGCGTCGTTTTTGCGGGTCAGCATGATGAAGCGCACCACGTCCTTGCCCACTTCGTCGATCAGGTCGCGCAAGGTGACAAAGGTCCCGGCGCGCTTGGACATCTTCACCGGTTCGCCGTTGTTGAGCACGCGCACCATCTGGCAGAGTTGTACGTCGAGTGCGCCCTTATTGTCCGTGAGCGCCTTCAGCGCCGCCTGCACGCGTTTGACGTAGCCGCCGTGATCGGCGCCCCAGACGTTGACGAGGTTGTTGAAGCCGCGATCAACCTTGTCCTTGTGATAGGCGATGTCGCCGGCGAAATAGGTCCAGCTGCCGTCGGACTTTTTGACGGGACGGTCGACTTCGTCGCCGAAGTCGGTGGCCTTGAACAGAAGCTGCGGGCGCGGCTCCCAGTCGTCGGGCGCCTTGCCCTTGGGCGGCTCGAGCAGACCGGTATAGGTCAGCCCGGAGTCGGCGAGGAACTTGAGGGCGTTGTCCACCTTGCCCGCATCCACCAGCGCCTTTTCCGAGCTGAAGATGTCGTGCTGCACGCCCAGCGCGGCCAAGTCTTCCTTCACCATCTTCATCATGTAAGCGACGGTGAAGTCGCGCAGCGGCGGAATCCAGACTTTCTCATCGGTGGAAGCGGCCCACTTATCGCCGTCGCGGGCGACCAGGGCAGTCGCCACCGGCACTAGATAGTCTCCTCCGTACATGATCTCCTTACGCGCGAGCAAGCCTTGCACGTTGTCTTCGGTGATCTTGCCCAGGGCCTGGAGGTAACGCGCGCGCAGCGCCCGGGCGACGTGGTCCACCTGCCCGCCGGCGTCGTTGATGTAGTATTCCTTGGTGACCGCAAAGCCGGCCTTGGCCAGAAGGCGCGCCAGCGCATCGCCGACGACAGCGCCGCGGGCGTGGCCCACATGCATAGGCCCGGTCGGGTTGGCAGAGACGTATTCGACGTTGATCTTCTCGCCTTTGCCGGCCGTGCTGTCGCCGTAAGACGATCCCGCGGCCAGAACGTCGCGCAGGCCCGAGCGCCAGATCTCATCGGCGAGTTTCAAATTGATGAAGCCGGGGCCCGCCACCGAGGCCTCGGTAACATCCGGCACTTTCTTCAAGCGCTCGACTAGCAGCGCCGCCAGTTCCTTGGGCGGCTTGCCCGCAGGCTTGGCCAGGACCATGGCGGCATTGGTTGCCACATCGCCATGGGATGCCTCGCGCGGCGGCTCGGCCGAGACCTTGGACGTATCCAAGCCGTGGGGCAGCAGGCCTTCCGCAATCAGCGCGCCGATGACGGCTTCGATGCGGGTTTTGAGCGTCGCGAAGATGTTCATGGCAATCCGGTCAGCGCTTGATGGAGCCGGTTCATAGGCGCAAACGCCGTTTTCTTCAAGGTTTTCGGCAGAAATTTGTCATTTGGGCCGCGCAGATGGCAGATAGTCCTTGCGTGCCTGTCGCGGATTTTTCTGCTCAGCCTGTTCCTGGTCCAGCCGTCCATGGCCAACCCCCTTGTCCTCAAGGACGGACAGACTCTGGTGCATCATCAATTCCACTAGGGAATTCGCCGCGCTGGCTCCGTTCCCACATCGAGATGTAGCTGCGTTCAATATCACGGCAATAGGCTTGGGTGTCGAACAAAGGCGTGCTGCGGCGATTGGCCAGGACCTTGGCACGCAAACCTGTGAGCAGCCCCGGAGTGATCGCAAGCTTATAGGCCAAGGTTTCGTACTCTTGCGGCGACGCGGCGATCAGCTCCGGCAGGCGCATGGCTTTTAAGAGGCTCGCCGCCACCCGGCCGGCGAAGGTTTCGCCTTCACAGGTCACTAAGGGCATGCCCGCCCAAAGTGTGTGGATGGCCGTGCCGTGAGCGTTATAGGGCACGGTGTCGAGAAACAGATCGGCGGCGCGCTGGCGGGCGAGATGCCGGGCTAAGTCGGTGCGTTCCGCGAAGATCAGGCGTGCCGGATCAATGCCCTGCCGTTCGGCCTCAGCACGCAGATTGAGTGTCACCGCGGGCGCATCGCCCCGCAGCCAGAGCACACTAGCTTCTGCACGTTGCAGAAGGCGCATCCAGATGGCAAACACGGCCGGTGTGATCTTGGAGGGTCCGCTGAAACAGGCGAAGACAAAGCCCTCTACCGGCAGGCCAAGTTCGTGACGCGGCGGCGTCCGCGTGTCATCGGCTAGGGTGTCGTCGGTGACGAAGAAGGTCTCGGGCAGCCGCACGACCTTCTCGGTGTAGAAATCATCCTCGCCCGGCTTGATGACTGTGGAGTCGCCAAGGATGTAGTCGATGTACGGCGCTCCCATGGTGGCGGGGTAGCCCAGGTAGTTGACCTGCACTGGGCACGGACGATGGGCAAAAATCCCTGTGCGGGCGCCATTGGTATGGCCGTTGAGATCGACCGCGATGTCGATTTGCATGTGGCGGAGCATGGCCGCTACTTCGGCATCGCTGGTGGTCGTGACATCGATAAAGCTGTCAAAACTACGCTCCAATCGCGCACGCATCGGGCTGCCGTCCCCCGCGCTAAAGGAAAAAGCGTAGACCTCGAACCGGGCGCGATAATGGAGTTCGTACAGACGCGCGCTTACATCGGCGACCACGTGCTCGTTAAAATCCGACGAAAGGTAGGCAACGCGGATTCTCTCATGGGCATAGACCTCGCCTTGCAAAAGCGGCGCCTTGGGGGGAAATTTCGCCGCAATATAAGATTCGGCCGAGGCCTTTTGATCGGCGGGCGATGTGGAATGCAGTATGAAGGAAAACGGCGTTTGATTTTGCCGGCCTTCCTGCGCCTCCTTGACGATGCGCTGCGACAGCGCCTCGTAGTCGCTCCAATCGCAGCAATGCAGCCGCGCGGTGAACAGATTGCCGACGACGTCAGGGTATTCGGGCGCGACACGCATCAAAGCCAAGAAGGAAACAGCGGCCTCCTCGGGGCGGTTGAGGGCCCGTAACGCTTCGCCGCGGCCATCGAGGGCGCCAGGAAAGTCAGGGCGCGCCGCAAGCGCCTGGTCGAAGCTTAGTACCGCCTCGCTGTAACGCCTGAGGGCTGCAAGGGCATTGCCGCGATTCGTCAAAAGTTCGGGCATGCCCGGCTGCAGCGCCAAGGCCCTGTCGAAATCCGCGAGGGCTTCGGCAGGCCTGCGCAATTCCAGCAGCGCCGCGCCGCGGTTGCCGAGCGCTGGGACAAGATCCGGGTTGAGCTTGATGGCCTGCCCAAGGCTCTCGAAGGCTAACGTATGCCGCCCCAAGGCCAGTAACGCGTGCCCGCGGTTGGTCCAGGCTTCGGGGATATCGGACCGCAGACGCAGCACATGTTCGAAACCTGCCACGGCCTCCGTCATGCGCCCCATGGCCAGCAAGATGCCGGCCCGCTGAAAAGCCGCCACCAGAAAATCCGAGTTGAGGTTGAGGGCCCGATCGAAGCTGGCGATGGCTTCGTAGCCGCGGCCCGCGCCTAGCAATACCAACCCCAGATCGTTGTGGGCCTCTGCATATTCCGGATTTAGTCTTATGGCGGTCGATATGCTGCGCTCGGCCTCCACCGCATCCCCATGCTGAAATGCAATGATACCCAGCATATGCGACGCACGAAAATAATCCGGTGCCGCGGTAAGAATGGCCCGATAGGCCGCTTCCGCCTGTGCTACGTCGCCGCGCTGGTGATGCAGGAGTGCCGCCTCAAATTCGGAATCAATAGACAGCGAAAACTCCATCGTCACGGTTGTTGAACGCGCCGAAGATACTCACTCCGGCTGGGCGTTAAAAGGTGTTACGATGCGCACGTCACCGCAACTAAGGGTCATGCCATGCTGAAAGAATTCCGTGAGTTTGCCCTCAAGGGCAATGTTGTCGATCTGGCCGTGGGTGTGATCATTGGCGCCGCCTTCGGCAAAATCACCAGCTCGCTGGTCAGCGACGTCATCATGCCGCCGCTGGGCTTTTTGCTGGGGCGAGTGGACTTTTCCAGCCTGTTCATAAACCTGGCGCCGACAGACTACGCCAGCTTGGCCGACGCCAAGGCCGCCGGTGCACCGGTGATCGCTTATGGTGCCTTCATCAACACCATTCTCGATTTCACCATCGTCGCCTTCGCCGTGTTTCTCCTGGTGCGCCAGATGAACAAGCTGAAGACCGTATTGGGCCGCAACGAGCCGCCCCCGGCCCCTTCGGAAAAAAGCTGTCCCAAGTGCCTGTCGACCATTCCGATCGCGGCCACCAAGTGCCGCGCCTGTACGGCGGATTTGCCGGCCTAAGGCTTCACCGTCGGATCGAACAGCCGCGCGTGTTCGTCGAGTGCGAACTTGTCGGTCATGCCCGCTATGTAATCCGCCACCCGCCGCGCGGTTTTGAGGGTCTTGGGGCCGTCGATGCCGGTGTGCCAGTCTTCGGGCAGCAGATGCGGCTCCGCCAGCAACAGGTCGAACAGATCGCGCACGATGCGCTTGGCCTTGCTGGTCATGCGGTTGACGCGCGTGTGCCGGTACATGTTGGCGAAGAGGAATTCCTTCATCGCCCGTTCGGCGGCCGCCATCTCGGCGGAGAACCCCACCAGCTGCTGCCCAAGGCCGCGCACGTCGGCGGCTGAGTTTGGCTTGAGGGCGGTGAAACGCCGGTGTGCCTCCAGGATCACATCGTTGACCATGGCGGCGATAAGGGCCCGCAGCGATTCATGAATCAGGCGACCTTTCTCGAGATCGGGATAACGGTCGGCGATGCCTTTGACGATCGGGCCGATCAGCGGCAGCTCCAAAACAGGTTCCAGTGCGAACAGGCCGGCCTTCAATCCGTCGTCGAAGTCGTGGGCGTTGTAGGCGATGTCGTCGGAGATGGCTGCCGCCTGGGCTTCGGCGCCGGGCCAGGTCGCGAGTTCGAGATCCTGCGTCGCGTTGTATTCGGTGATGGCGAGCGGCACCGGTTTGCCGGGCTGAGCGATGATCGGACCGTTGTGCTTGACCAGGCCTTCGAGTGTCTCCCAGGTAAGGTTCAAGCCGTCGAAGGCGGCATACCGATGTTCCAGCTTGGTGACGATGCGCAGGCTCTGCGCGTTGTGATCGAAGCCATTGTAGCCGGCCATGCACTCCTGCAGCACGTCCTCGCCGGCGTGGCCGAAACAGGTGTGGCCAAGGTCATGGGCCAAGGCGAGCGCCTCTGCCATGTCTTCATTGAGTCCGACAAAGCGGCTGATGGAGCGGGCGATCTGCGAGACTTCCAGGCTGTGAGTCAGGCGCGTGCGGTAGTTCTCGCCCTCGCCGTAGACGAAGACCTGGGTCTTGTATTTCAAGCGGCGGAAGGCGCCGCAGTGAATGATGCGGTCGCGGTCTCGCTGATAGATTGTGCGCGTGGGCGATTCGGATTCGGGATGTAACCGCCCCCGGCTTTGCGCGGGCTGCGTGGCGATAGCGGCAAGGCTGCCGGCAAGTTTGGCAATGGAATCGGTCATAGGCCGACAGTAACCAAGGCCGTTACACACGGCAATCTATCTGACAATTTGCAGACGACCATGGTAGCCTCGGGCCATGCAAATATTCAAAAATCTGCTGATCATCATTGCGACGCTACTGCTGTCTTCGATAGCACAGGCCGCCTCCTCCATGCCGAAGCCCGGCGCCGAATTCAAAGACTGTGCCGAATGCCCGGTCATGGTGGTGATGCCGCGCCAAAGCTTCTGGATGGGTTCGCCCGACACCGAGATGGGCCGCTCGGCCAATGAAGGACCGTTACGCAGGGTCGATATTTCCTACCCCCTCGCCATCGCCAAGACCGAGATCACCTTTGCCGAATGGGATGCTTGCGTCGCCGACGGCGGCTGCGGCGGACGTCGTCCCGCCGACGAAGGCCGCGGGCGCGGCAACTTGCCGGTGATCAATGTCGACTGGGATGATGCCCAAGCTTATGCGAAATGGATGAGCGCCAAGACCGGCAAGAAATATCGAATGCTCTCGGAGGCGGAATGGGAGTTCGGCGCACGCGCCGGCGCGGCGACCACCTATGCCTGGGGCGACAAGGCCAGTCACTCTTATGCCAACTATGGCACCGATGAGTGCTGCGGCGGTTTCGTCAGCGGCACCGACCAATGGGAAATCAGTTCGCCCGCCGGCAGCTTTCCGGCCAATGCCTTCGGCCTGCAGGACCTGTCGGGCAACCTTTGGGAATGGGTCGAGGATTGCTGGGACGAAAACCCCGCCACCGGGCCCGTCGACGGCAGCGCGCGGATCACACCCGACTGTCAGTTGCGGATCATGAAAGGCGGCTCCTGGGCCAGCATGCCGGTACGCATCCGGCCAGCCTTTAGAGACGCCTATACGCCCAACGACCACGGTGAATTTATCGGCTTCAGGATTGCCAGAGCCGACTAGGGACACCATATCGCCGTCATGAGCACGACAAAACATAACGACGCAGAACACATTGTCTGTCCTGCCTGCAGCAAGATCAATCGCGTGGCGACGCACCGTTTAGTTGAGGGCCCCAAGTGCGGCGCCTGCGGTGCGCTGCTGTTTTCCGGAAAGCCCCTCACCGTCGACGAAGCCGGCTTTGCCCGCCATATGCAGGCCAACACCATCCCCGTGTTAACCGACGTGTGGGCGCCCTGGTGCGGCCCCTGCCGCATGATGGGCCCGATGTTCGAGCGGGCGGCGGAACTTCTCGAGCCCCGCGCCCGCCTGCTCAAACTCAATCTCGACGAGGCCCCGGAAACCGCGCGCCGCTTCGGCATTCAAAGCGTGCCGACCTTGCTACTGACCGGCCAGGGTCACCTGATCGCCCAAACCGCCGGCGCCATGGACAGCCGCGCCATCATCGACTGGGCCAAGAGCCAGTTCCCGCAGGCCTCGATCCGCCAATAACTATTTAAGCTGCTGCTCGATCCAGGCGGCGAATGAGTCCATAATCTTGGCGAGGAAGGGTTTCACCTTCTCGTCGGTCACGGTGCCGTCCTCAGCGAAGAGTTTGTCGTTGAGGTGGATATAGGCTTCCGGTGCCGACATCATGTGAATATTCAGCACCGAGACCGATTGGCGCAGGTGATGCACCGCGCCGAAGGCGCCCATCGCGCCGATCGAACCGCCGACTACTGCGCCCGGCTTTTTGTCAAAAATATTTTTACCCCAGGGGCGTGAGGCGACGTCGATGGCATTTTTCATCGCGGCCGGCATTGAACGGTTGTACTCCGGCGTGACGAACAGGATGGCGTCGGAGGCTTTGACTTTTTCGCGAAAGGCGGTCCAGGAAGGCGGCGGGCTCGCCGTTTCCAAATCCTGGTTATAAAGGGGCATATCGCCGATCTCGACAATTTCGCACTTCAGCGCGGGCGCGGCAGCGATAAGCGCCTTCGCGAGCTTACGGTTGAGCGAGTCTTTACGCAGGCTGCCGACAATCACGGCGACGGTACGGGTCATGGAAAAGTCCTTTAATGGGAGGAGAATGACACATCATATAGTCAAGGTTGCGGCTCTCGCTACCTTGAACCTGAGCCTCCCAAGCCTTAGATTAGGGCCATGAACAATATGGTTTCCAACGCCCCCCTGGTCCTGACCGCCGCCGCAGCCGCGCGCGTGAAGGTTTTGGCCCAGGAAGAAGGTAACCCGGCCCTAATGCTGCGGCTCGCGGTGACCGGCGGCGGTTGCTCGGGCTTTTCCTATAATTTCAGTATGGACTCCGACGTCACCACTGACGACCGAATCTATGAATTCCACGGCTCGAAGCTGATCGTGGACGAGGCCTCCATGGATCTCGTCAAGGGCTGTCAGATCGACTATGTCGATGACCTGATGGCGTCGTCTTTCCGCATCAGCAATCCGAACGCCACCGCCACCTGCGGCTGCGGAACCTCTTTCGCAATTTAGTTCGCCATTTAATCAGCCGTCCAGCCACCGTCGATGACGATGCTGGTCCCAGTCATCAGCGATGATGCATCGGAGGCCAGGAACACAATCGCGCCCATCAGCTCCTCGACGCTGCCGATGCGCCCGAGCTTGATCTTGGCCAGCACGCTTTCCCGAAACGCAGCATTCTCGAAAAACGGCTTGGTCATCGGCGTTTCGATGAACGTCGGCGCGATGGTGTTGGAGCGGATTCCATAAGCCGCAAGGTCCAGGGCGAAGGCTTTGTTCATGCCTTCGAGCGCCCATTTCGACGTGCAGTAGAGCGAGCGGTTGATGCCGCCGACGTGGCCCATCTGTGAGCCCACGTGGATCAATGAGCCTTTCACCTTTTCGGCGATCATACGCTTGGCAACCGCCTGAGCGACGAAGAAGGCGCATTTGACGTTGAGGTCGACGACAGCGTCGTAGTCGCCTTCGCTGACCTCCATCATCGGCTTGGGGCGGTTGGTGCCGGCGTTGTTGAGCAGGATGTCAAAGGCCGGACGCGCGGCGGCGAAATCGGCAACAGATTTCAAGTCCAGCACATCAAGCCGCGCGGCTTCCGCGCTGCCGCCCTGGTCGCGGATAGCGGCGGCGGCGTCTTCCACTTCCGTAAGCGTGCGCGAGATCAGCGTAACGACGGCGCCGGCCTGGGCCAAGGCAGCGGCACCGGCCAAGCCGATGCCCCTGCCCGCGCCGGTCACCAGCGCGCGGCGGCCATCGAGCTTGAAGCTCGGCGTGATCGGGAGTTTCACATTCACGCGGCTTCGACCTTGCCGGCATAGGGCACGTTGCGCCCGCCGTAGCGGCGCACGCGGATGTTGGCCTGCTCGCCGTGGCCGGCGAAGCCTTCCAGGGCGCAAAGCCGCGAGCAATAGGCACCGATATCGGCCGAGGCCGCGTCGGTCAGCACACGCTGATAGGTGCAGGTCTTCAGGAACTTGCCCACCCACAGCCCGCCGGTGTACCGCGCCGCTTTTTTGGTCGGCAGCGTGTGGTTGGTGCCGATGACCTTGTCGCCGAAACTGACGTTCGTGCGTGGGCCCAGGAACAAGGCGCCGTAGTTGGTCATATTGTTCAGGAAATAATCGTCGTCGTGGGTCATGACCTGGACGTGTTCGGAGGCGATCTCGTCGGCGATCTTGACCATCTCGGCATCGTCTTCGGCGACAATCACCTCGCCGTAACTCTCCCAGGCCTGGCGCGCGATATGGGCCGTCGGCAGAATCTGCAAAAGCCGCTCGACCTCATGCATTGTTTCGCGGGCGAGCTTTTCCGATGTCGTCAGCAAAATCGCCGGGCTGTCGGGGCCGTGTTCGGCCTGTCCCAGTAGGTCGGTGGCGCAGAGTTCGCCGTCCACCGTGTCATCGGCGATCACCAGTGTTTCCGTGGGACCCGCGAACAGATCAATTCCCACCCGCCCGAACAATTGGCGTTTCGCTTCGGCAACATAAGCGTTGCCCGGGCCCACCAGCATGTCGACGGGCGCGATGCTTGGCGTGCCAAGCGCCATGGCGCCGATGGCCTGGATACCGCCCAGCACATAAATCTCGTCGGCACCTGCAAGCGCCTGCGCCGCAACGATGGCGGGCGCAGCCTTCCCCTGGAACGGCGGCGCGCAACTGATGACGCGCTTGACGCCCGCGACCTTGGCCGTGATCACCGACATATGGGCCGAGGCCAACAGCGGGTACTTGCCGCCCGGCACATAGCAGCCGGCGGCATTGACCGGGATGTTCTTGTGGCCAAGCACTACACCCGGCAAGGTCTCGACCTCGACGTCCTTCATGCTGTCGCGCTGGATCTGCGCGAAGTTGCGGATCTGGGTCTGGGCGAAGGCGATGTCCTTCAGGTCCTGGCCCGAGAGTTGGTCGATGCAGTCCTGGATTTCGCTTTTGCTGAGGCGATAGTCCTTGCGGTCCCATTGATCGAATTTGATGGACAACTCACGGATTGCGGCGTCGCCGCGCGCCTGGATGTCGGCGAGCATTACCTCCACCGCCTCGCGCACCTTGCGCTGGTTCTCCGCCTTCGCCGCGGCATCAATGCCGCGCTTCAACCATGTGGCCATGTTGGTCCCTCCCCGACATAATTGCGGTGATGTTATTTCAGCCCCGGCGCACACACCAGCACTAGTGCTTGGGCGGCGCGGTCCCGGTCCAGTTCTGGCAGAGCTTGCCGGTCGCTTCGTAATTGTGGACCGAATCGAGCGGCGCGTTGCGCTCGGCCATGGCCTGCTGAAAGCGCCCCAGCATCTCCGACATGCGCTGATCGACGCCAGCCAGGGCCCGATCCATGCCGGTTTGAGGATTGCCGGTGACATAGACCGGCTGCTGCGTGGTCAACATCTTCTCGACCTCGGCCCGG
>CANJPG010000002.1 GCA_947476065.1 Fidelibacterota bacterium | reverse complement strand
TCGATGATGGGCGGCGCGCAAAGCGGACCCGGTGCTCCGGCAATATCGCAAATGGGCGGCGACATTGTCGGGCCTGGTCTTGGCGCGCAGTCACTGCTGGACGGCTCACAAAGCGCCCCTGGAGCTCCTGGCCAGTCGATGAAATCCGACGCCGGCGTTCTTGGACCTGCTGGCCGGTCAATGAAGGCGGATGCGGGCGTTCTCGGCGCTCCTGGCCAATCCATGAAGGGTGAAGCTGGCGCTGCCGGTGGGCCAGGTCAATCCATGCAGTCCGAGACGGGCGCCAGCGTTGCGCCCGGAAAATCAATGAAAGAAGATGCGGGCGCCATTGGTGGCCCGGGTCAATCGATGAAGGGTGATGACGGCGGCCCTGGGCAGCCGCCGGTCTCTGCGACGGATGGCGGCGCGAGTGGCGGCCCAGGTCAAGCGGCTGCTGCGAAGGATGCCGAGGCCGGCGCCAGCGGCGGTCCTGACAGTGCCAAAGGCAAAAAGGCCGAGGCCGAACTCAAGGCCGGCGCAGCTGGCGCGGCAAAACCGGAAGACGGAGCATCGGGCGGGCCCGGGGCGTCTGCAGGTCCAGGGGCATCCAGCGGGCCTGCTGCCGCAGAAGATGACGACGACCTGGTCGACCCCAACGCCGATCGGCCCAATTTCGGCACAGCGCCGGACGAAGATGAAGAGACCGATGAAGCGGAGGAAGAAGAAGCATCCGCCGGAGTTTCCGCGCGTGCCGGAGCAAAGGGCGGTAAGGCCGCTAAGAAAAAAGCCGAACGTAAGCCCTTGGACCCCGCTTATGTCACCGTTGGAATTATGGGCCTCGCGGTATTGTCGCTGGCGGCCATGATTTGGATGGGCCGCAGCATCCTCCTCGAAATGTGGCCGGGCATATCGGGCTTTTATAAAAGCGTCGGCGTCGAGGCCGCGCGGCCCGGCGACGGCCTGAAAATCGCCGAATCGTCGAAGCGCTTACAGCGCATCGGGGGCGTCGAAACACTCGTGGTGCGCGGCTTTATTTCCAACATCTCGGAATTGCCTGCGGCGGTGCCGAACCTGCGCCTCGAACTCTACAACGAAAAGCGCGAAGTCATTCAGGACTCTGGGGCGAAGGCGCCCGTCGGCCTATTGGACCCGAGCGGCTCAGTCGAATTTGAAATTCGCATGGAACTGC
The DNA here is from genome assembly GCA_947476065.1 of Fidelibacterota bacterium. Classification (GTDB taxonomy): domain Bacteria; phylum Pseudomonadota; class Alphaproteobacteria; order Rhodospirillales; family Rhodospirillaceae; genus SHVO01. The sequence goes on along the minus strand of CANJPG010000002.1, from coordinate 85,630 downwards.
CGCAGCTCAATCTCGCCAAAGGTGGTTACGGCGTAGTCTGGGCGCAGTAACCCGCAACGTGAGGCAGTTTTAGAACTGCTTCTTGAGCCGCCGCAAATAATCCTGTTCCGATTCCGGCCGCGTGCGATCGGCTGCGCGCTTGCGGATTTCGTCGAGGATCACGCGCACGCGCTGGGCCATGCCTTCGGTATCCGGGCCCGTCGGCACGTCGACCTTCTCGCCGCCACGGCGGCCATCGCGCGAGCCAAGCGGTGAAAACCGCACGGCCGCGGGTTCCGGCTTTTCAATCGAGCCGCCGAGGCCTTTATCCAACAGCATCTGCATAATCTGGTCGCGGGCCTCGTCGATGCCGGCTTCCAACTTGTTCTGCGCCTTGCCCTGACCTTCGGCGCCCTCTTTCCACTGGCCGCTCTTCAAGGCGTCGCGCGCGTCTTTCATGGCTTGGTCGGCGTCGGCCATGCTTTCGGGCTTCTTTCCGGTCATGTCCTCGAGATTTTCCATCATCTCGTTGAGTTGCTTGCGCAAGGCCTCCTGCTTGGCCGCGGCGGCTTGCGCCGAGCCGCTTTTTGACGACTGTTCCTTGCCGCCGCCGTCTTTGTTCTTTTGGTCGGCCGATTTCGGGCCGCCTTCCATGCCTTCGCCGTGCTTCGGACCGTCTTCCTTTTCGGCGTTTTCCTTGGCTTGCTCTTTGCGCTGTTTTTCGAAGCTGTCGTTCAACAGGTTGGACTGTTCCTCGGCCAGGTCCTGCATCTTCTTCATCATTTCCTGGGCCTGCTGGACGTCCGGGTTGTCGGCCTTGTTCTTGTCCTGGCCCTCACGCAGGGCCTGCAGTTGGTCCTGCAGGCTCTCGAGCGCTTTCTTGGCGGCGTCGGCAGCGCCCATTTCGGACATTTCCTGAACATCGTCCATGGACTGCTGTAGGGCGTCGTGTTTGGCCTTTTCCGCTTTGGTGAAGCCCTTCTGCTGGTCGGGATTGTTGTCGGCCAGGGCCTTCGAGTATTCGGCCACCGCCTGGCGCAGCTCGGCCATGCGCTTAGCAATTTCTTCGGGCGGAGCGCCGCGCTCGATAGCTTCGCGCAAGGCCTTCTCGGCATCGACCAGGCGTTGCTCGGCATTGACGAGGTTGCCATCCTCAATGCGCACGGCCGCATGCCACAGCAGTTCGGGCACGGTTTTGCCAACGTCGGCGGCGGGTTCGTTGGTCAGGCGGTATTTGGCCGTCATCAACGTCAAAGCAACCACCGGTTCGCTGCCGAAGCTGGCGCGGTTGCCGAGGATCTTTGTGACACTCTCCAGCGCCGCCGCCGTGGTCTCGCGCGGGTGGCGGGCCAAATCCTTGCGCCACTTCGCCAGTTCCTTGGACACCGGATGCTTGAAGATGCGCTCGGGCAGCTTGGCTTCCATCTCTTCGCTTTCGCCCCGCTGTCCGGCGTGATCGATTGCGGTCAGTTGAATGGTGACATTCTCGCCGGCCCAGATATGCGAGGCGAGATCATGCACCGAAGAATGCACGAAAGTGTTGCCGCCGCTGGCCGGAAGGCTGAGCGGGAACTCGATCGGCGGGGTCTGGGAATCCGACGCGCGGGTGATGCGGGCAGTGACCGATTCAACGCCGTAATCGTCGCGGACCATGTAGTCGATGCGCGTGCGCCATCGGGCAGCTTCGGCCGGCGGTGCGGGCATCGTCACGTTAGGCGGCTGGTCGGCGATCCAGTGCATGTCCCAGCCGACAAGCGTGCGCGGCCCTTGGCGGACTTCCAGACGCTTGGCCGGCTTGAGGTCCGCTTCGCCGCGCTGGGTTTCGTCGGCGAGTTTCTGCAAGGGCGCTACGTTCTCGTCGAACTTCAGCGTGGTGTCGCGGCTGGTGCCTGTGACGATCGCCAGGGCTTTGCTCCCGGCCGGAACTTCAATGCTGGTCGGCGGCGTGGTGCCTTGCGGCGCCGGCGTTTCGATGTAGATGGGCGAAAGGTTGGTATAGGCCGGCGGCGTAATCCACAGTTTCACCGCCGCCTGACTGCTGTCGCCGCCCAACATCGGCAGGACGCCCCGCCACATACGGTTGCCCATGTCTTTCCAGCCGCCGATGACGGCCACGAACAGCGCCAGCACCACGGCGGCGCGCAAAGCGAATCGGTCACGGCTGGCGATGCCCGGGGAGGGGCCTTTGACACGCAGGCGATCAAGGTCATCGCGCGCACGCGCCTGGTGCAGGCGCCACATCATTTGCTGAAGCGCCGTGGCCCCGGCCACTAGCGTATCTTCGACGGCGGTCAACGGACGGTGTGCGACGGGTGACGTGGTTTCAAGACGGGCGCGGGCCTCGCCACGCGTGGGCCAGGTAAAGCCGCGCAAACGGCGCCATAACGTGTATCCAAGGCCGCCCGCGACACCGAGCACGACAATGGTATGTAGCGCCCAGTGCAGGGTGGGCAGCACGTCGGTCAAGAGGACGATGCCAAAGAGGCCCAGCAACGCCGCAACCACCCACAGGCGGATCCAGATGCGTTCCCAGGCGAGGGCGAGCCAAACCAATACTAAACGGCGCTGGACCGTGAGGCCGGGCGCCGCATTTGGGGTGTTTTCTTCGGTCATGCGGGGCGCAGTCTAGGGCCTTAAGTCCGGGTCTTCAATCGACTGAGGGGGGCTGACCGGGCGGATTACAAGCCTTTTAAGACCGCCGCAGCGCTCAGTTACGCAATCCAGGGCGGCAGCTGCTCGAGGGCCGTCATTTCGGCCAGGGTGGGCCTGCGCCGGACCACGGCAAACTGGTCGCCATTGACCATAATCTCGGGCACCAGGGGCCGGGCATTGTAGGTCGAGGCCATGACCGCGCCGTAAGCCCCGGCGGACAGGAAGGCGAGCAGGTCGCCGGCCTTCAGGCTGGGCAGGTTATAGGCCTTGCCGAAGCAATCGCTGGTCTCGCAGACCGGGCCGACGACATCGGCCGAAGCGTAGGAGGAGCCGGTCGGCGCTTCGGTTACCGGGATGATTTCGTGGCGCGCGCCGTACATGGCGGGGCGGACCAAATCGTTCATGCCGGCATCCACGATCACAAACCGCCGTGTCGTGCTGTCCTTGAGTGCTACGACCGCCGCCACCATGATGCCGGCGTTGCCGACGAGCAAACGTCCGGGTTCGAAGGTGAGCGAGCAGCCGATACCGCCCACGGTGCGCTTGACCATCTCGCCGTAGGCATCGGGGCTGGGCGGCATGGCGGTGTTGCTGTGGTCGTAAGGGATGCCGAGGCCGCCGCCGAGATCGAGATGGCGGATGTCGATGCCGTCTGCGCGCAGCATGAGAACAAGATCGCGCACGCGCAGGAAGGCGGCTTCAAATGGCGCAAGCGATGTGATCTGCGAGCCGATGTGCACCGCCACCGCCACTGCGTCGATGCCAGGCAAGTTTCGCGCCTTGCGGTAAAGCTCCGGCGCCAGGGTCCATTCGATGCCGAACTTGTCTTCCTTGCGGCCCGTCGAGATTTTATCGAGGCTGCCGGCATCGACATCGGGATTGACGCGCAAGGCGACACGGGCGGTTTTGCCCAGGCCGCTCGCAAGCCGGCTCAGTGTCAGCAACTCGGCTTCGGACTCGACGTTGATCTGTCCAACATCACAGGCGAGGGCCAAACGCAGTTCGGCTTCGGTCTTGCCGACGCCCGAGAAAACGATTTTTGCGGGCGCGCAGCCGGCATTGAGGGCGATCTGCAATTCGCCGCCCGAGACGACGTCGCAGCCGGCGCCAAGGTTGACCAGGGTGCGAATGACCGCGAGGTTGGCGTTAGACTTTACGGCGAAGCAGACCGTGGCGTTCATTCCGGCCAGTGCATCGGTGAACACGCGGTAGTGGCGCGTCAGCGTGGCGGCCGAATAACAATAGAACGGCGTGCCGACCTCATTGGCGATGGCCGGCACGGGCACGTCTTCGGCATGCAGAACGCCGCCGCGATAGCTGAAATGGTGCATGGCGGGCGTTCGCTACTGAGGTTTCGGATACTGGCGCGGATAGGTCGAACCTTCCGGCGGCTTCGGCTGCATTTTTTTGCCGCAGGCGGCCAGCCCCGAAGCCAGGCACAGCATCATCGCGGCAAGGCCGAGCGCCTTTAAAGTGTGTTTCGCGGAATTTTTCAAAGGGCTCAGGTCCTGGTGAGGAAACGCGTGCGCGCTTCAGCTGCTTGTTTGCGGACATTGTCGGGAGCGGTGCCGCCGTAGCTGGTGCGGCTGGCGGCGGAGGCTTCCGGGGTTAGCACGCGAAAGACATCCTGCGTGATACGTGGCTCGGCCATTTGCATATCGGCAAGGCTGAGGGCGGCAAGGCCCACGCCTTTGCCTTCAGCCAATTTGACGATCTTGCCGGTGATGTGGTGCGAGTCCCGGAACGGGATATTCAACGTTTGCGTCAGCCAGTCGGCCAGATCGGTGGCGGTGATCAGTCCGTCGGCGTCAGCGCTCGCGCGCATCTTCTCGGCGTTGGGTTTCATATCGACCACCATGCCGGCGGTTGCTGCCAGGCACAGCTCGAGCGTATCGAACGCGGCGAAGACGGTTTCCTTGTCTTCCTGCATGTCTTTCGAATAGGTCAGCGGCAGGGCCTTCATCACCGTCAGCAAGGCAAGCAGGCCGCCGTAGATACGTCCGGTCTTGCCGCGTACCAACTCGGCCGCATCGGGGTTGCGCTTTTGCGGCATCATCGAGCTGCCGGTGGAAAAGGCGTCGGTGAAACGAATGAACCCGAACTGCGCGCTCGACCAGTTGACCATCTCCTCGGCCAGCCGCGACATATGCGTCGCGAGAATGCTTGCCGCCGCCAGGAATTCCAGCGCGAAGTCGCGGTCCGAGACGGCATCCATAGAGTTAGCCATGGGGCGGTCGAAACCGAGTTTCTCGGCGGTGAGGTGTCGGTCGATGGGGAACGACGTGCCGGCAATGGCGCCCGCGCCCAAGGGGCACTCGTTCAAGCGTGTGCGCGCATCCATGAGCCGGCCGCGGTCACGGCCGAACATTTCGACGTAGGCCAGCAGGTGATGGCCAAAGGTCACGGGCTGCGCCGCTTGCAGGTGGGTGAAGCCCGGCATGATGGTGTCGGCGTGTGCTTCGGCCTTGTCGATCAGTGCCGACTGCACCTTGCGAATATCCTCATCCAGTGTCTCGATGGCGGCGCGGACCCACATACGGAAATCGGTTGCAACCTGATCGTTGCGCGAGCGCGCCGTGTGCAGACGCCCGGCGGGCGTGCCGATCAGGTCGGCTAGCCGGCTTTCGATGTTCATGTGGACGTCTTCAAGCGCGCGCTTAAACAGGAAATTGCCGGCGACAATTTCCTTCTCGATCCGGGTCAGGCCTTCCTGAATGGCGTCGCCGTCTTCGTGGCTGACGATGCCCTGGGCCACAAGCATGGAGCAGTGGGCACGGCTACCATTGAGGTCTTGCTTGGCAAGCCGTTGGTCAAACCCGACGGAGACGTTAATCTCCTCCATGATGGCGGCGGGGCCGGCCGAAAACCTTCCGCCCCAAATTTTACTGGTCATGTGCTAGCCTTGGCTCTGGGTCAGCCCAGAGAAACAGTGTATCGAACCATTGTATCGCATCATTGTATCACGGCCGCACGGATACGCCCGTGAAAGGGAGGCAGTATGGAAAAGGACACCGCTGTGACGAAGAGCCCTAAACCCATGGTGATTATCGGCGTAATTGCCGCGGTGATTATCATTGCCGTGGGCTTTGTGGCAAGCCGCCCTTCGCCTGAATCAGCTCCCCAAACGGCTCAAAAGGCCGCTGAACCGGCTGCGGCGGCGCCGGAGCCGTCCAAGACCGAAATTGTGATGCACGCGGTGCCCGTCCCGGCGCCCGCGACTGTGTTCAAAGACGCCGCCGACGCAGACAAGACGCTGGCGAATTTCGCCGGCAAGGTGCTGGTGGTGAACTTCTGGGCGACCTGGTGCGCCCCGTGCGTCAAGGAAATGCCCACCCTTGATGCGCTCCAGGCCAAAATGGGCGGCGATGGCTTCCAGGTTCTGGCGATCTCACAGGATCGTGAAGGGGCCCGGGTCGCCAAACCCTTCGCCGAAAAGAACGAATGGAAGAATCTGCCCTTCTATGCCGAGGCGCCGGGCAAGTTCATGCGCGACGCCAAGCTTGTCGGCCTGCCGACGTCGCTGATCATCGACAAGAACGGCCAGGAAGTGGCGCGCGCCGAAGGAGAATTGGATTGGAATTCGCCCGAAGTGGAAAAAATTCTACGCGACCTGATGAGCAAAAACTAGGCCGCGTTCTGCCGCAGGTTTTCGGTTACGCCGCCACGCTCGAACCAATAGCGCCACAGCACCACGGCAAACACCGCGACATAGAGGCCGGCCGCGACATCGGCGGCGTAATGCGCCCCGATGATGATGCGGCTCGCACTGACGAAGACCGCCACCGTGAAGAACAGCGGACGCAGCGGCGGATAGATGAACGACAGCGCAAGCGTCGCCGACCATATCGACTGCGTATGGCCTGACGGAAATCCGCAATCGGCGAGGTCCAAGCCAAAAGGATGAAACCCCGTGGTCCCGTCGCGGAACAGCAGCCGGGGGCGTTCACGTCCAATGGCCAGCTTGACCGCGTTGACGAATGTGCCCGACGTGGCCATCGCCACAATCATGAATAGCCAAGCGCGCAGTTCTTTGGCGAAGGCCGCCTGATCTGGTGCCTTCTTCCTGTGGCGCAGGTAAGCCGCTCCGATGCCCAGCACGGCAACCGAGTACCAGATGCCGCCGTTGGCAAAGTTAGTGATGATGTTGAAAAACTCAGCCCACCAGGTCTGGCGGTAGCCGTTGAAGAACAGCGCCAGCGGGACGTCGATCCAGGTCATCAAGACGGCGACAGCAACGGCGGTGAATACGCCCGCTATCAGAAGTCGCCGCCGGAGAGTGGCGAGGGTCATTGCGGCACGGCCGTGATGACCGCGAGGCGCAGCCATTGGCCGCGCGAATAATTGTAGCCGACGATTTCGTCACGCTGCGTCAATGTACGTCCCCCCGCGGCCACCGCCGCGCGCACGGTCTCCAACGTCTCCTCGGGAACCACAGCGAGGGCGCCCGGGGTGGCGAGAATATGCGCAACCGCGCCGCCCGTATCGGTCAAAAGCGTCTCAGTGCCCAGCAGAAAAACCGCCGACGGTTCGTGAAAACCAGCCAGCGCAACGGGCGTGTGCTGCGATTCAGTCGCGGCTGCAATACGCGGGCTGATGGCAAGCTGACTGAGGTGGGGAAGGATGCCGGATGTCAGGGATAGGCTGAGCAGCACACCCACCGCAACTAGACCAGCGACAGCCGATGCGGCCGTACCGCGGGCGAAGCCGAACAGCACCAGCAACGCCGCAAGCACGCAGGCGGTGGCGCCCAGGACCGCACCCCAAGCAGCCCCGTCGCCATACCGGTGATTGACCACACTCAGGCCGACCGCCAGCCCCACGGCGATGCAGGCCCACAGCGTGCGGTAGGCAACCCCGAGTCCACCGCCAATCCAGCGCGCGAAGACCCCGCTGTCCCGCCATTGCGTCGCGGCCCAGGCGATCAGCAGCGCCAAGGCCGGATACAGCGGCATGGTGTAGTGGGGCAGTTTCGTCGGCACGATTTCAAAAACGATCCAGGCGGGGATCAGCCACGCCAGGCAGAAACGCACCGCTGGCACTGTGCGTTGTTTCCAGGCCGCCACCAGAACAAACGGCGCCAATACAGACCATGGCCAGGCGGTCAGCAGGCCCGCGAGAATGTAGGAGCCCGGCAGCGCGCCGTGGCTTTCCTGGCCGCCGATCAGCTTGGGCAGCAGATCCTGGGTAACGGCATCGGAGACAAAGTTGTTTTGTCCGTTGCCGCCGGACACCGCAATCAGCCAAGGCAGGTCCATCACCAACACTAGCGGAAGGCCGAACTCAACGCGCAGCGCCTTCAGCCAGCGCAGATTGCGATCGGCGATACACAGCGCCGTAAGGGCCGCGCCCACCGCTAGAAGAATCACCGGCCCCTTGATCAGAATGCCGAAGCCGATCCCAAACCAAAATCCCAACGCGGGCCACAGCTGTTTGCCAGGCGCGCCGACATAAATCTCGGCCAGCATGGTCATGGCAATTACAGTCGCCGCCAGCAGTGTCGCGTCGGTTTTGGCGATATGGGCTTCGACGACGACGATGAAGCTGGTGGCCAGGGCCGCCCCGGCGATCAGGCCCGCGCGCGAATCAAACAAGCGCGCTCCGCAGCGGCAAACCAAGAGAACCGCAATCCAGGCGGCCAGAACGGAGGGCAGGCGATAGGGCCAGGTGGCGGTCAAGGCTTGCCCCATGACGCGCACGGTTGTCGCTTGCAGCCAATAAATACCGACGGGCTTCTTATTGCGCGGCTCGTCCTGGAAGCGCATGTGCACCCAATCGCCGCTTTCGAGCATCTGCTTCGACGCCTGCATGAAGCGGGATTCGTCGCGGTCGGTGGGCGGAATCGACGCGAGGCCGGGCAGGAACAGCACCGCGCACAGCAGCGTCAGCAGGAGATAGGGATTTATCGCCTGCGTGAGCTTCAACAAGGGCGTCGCCGTTTAGCGGGTGGGAGCGGGCTCGGGGCCGCTGTAGTCGTAGAAGCCCTTGCCGGTCTTGCGGCCGAGCCAGCCGGCCTCGACGTATTTCGCCAAGAGCGGGCAGGGGCGGTACTTGGTGTCCGCCAATCCATCGTGCAGCGTCGTCATGATGGCCAGGCATGTGTCGAGCCCGATGAAATCGGCCAGCTCCAGCGGGCCCATCGGATGATTGGCGCCCAGCTTCATGGCGACGTCGATGGCGCGCACGTTGCCCACACCCTCATACAACGTATAGATCGCTTCGTTGACCATTGGGATCAGGATGCGGTTGACGATGAAAGCCGGGAAGTCTTCCGACGACACCGTGTTCTTGCCAAGTTTTTCAGCGAACGTGCGCACCGACGAGAAAGTGCTTTCCTCGGTGGCGATGCCGCGGATCAGTTCGACCAGCTTCATCACCGGCACCGGGTTCATGAAGTGCAGACCCATGAACCGCTCTGGGCGGTCGGTGACGGCGGCCAGGCGCGTAATCGAAATCGACGACGTGTTGGAGCACAGAATTGCGTCGGCCTTCAGATGCGGACAGAGCTCACGGAATATCTTTTTCTTCAGCTCCTCGTTCTCGGTGGCGGCTTCAACGACCAGATCGCGGTCGCTGAGGACATCCAAGGTAATGCCGGTCTTGATGCGCGTCATCGCAGCCTGTTTGTCGGCGTCGCTGACAAAGCCCTTGTTGACCTGGCGGGCAATATTCTTGTCGATGTTGCCGACGCTCTTTTTCAGCTGGTCATCGTTGATGTCGAAGATGGCGACGTCGAAGCCGGCCAGTGCGCAGACATGCGCGATCCCCGATCCCATCTGCCCAGCACCGATGATGCCAACCTTGGCAATCGTGATGGGGGTCTTGGCCGCGCGGGCAGCGTCATTCATGGGTGCATATCCAGTTGAAGAGTCGAGTGGGGGCAGCCGTCGCAAAGCTGCCGCCTGCAATTAACGTTAAAGAGCCTTGGTGAGTTCCGGCACAACCTGGAAGAGATCACCTACCAGGCCGTAATCAGCCACCTGGAAGATCGGCGCTTCGGGGTCTTTGTTGATGGCGACGATGACCTTGGAGTCCTTCATGCCGGCCAGATGCTGGATGGCGCCAGAAATCCCGACCGCGATGTAGAGCTCGGGGGCCACGATCTTGCCGGTCTGTCCGACCTGGTAGTCGTTGGGCACAAAGCCTGCATCGACCGCCGCACGGCTGGCGCCGACGCCGGCGCCGAGTTTGTCGGCCAGGGCCTCGATGATCTTGAAGTTCTCGCCCGAGCCCATGCCGCGTCCACCCGAGACGACGATACGCGCGGAGGTGAGTTCAGGGCGCTCGGACTTCGAAAGCTCGGCGCTGACGAAGGACGATAGGCCGGGGTCGGCGGCTGCCGCAACGTTCTCGATCGCCGCGCTGCCGCCTTCCGGCTTAGCCTTGTCGAAAGTCGAACCACGCACGGTGATGACCTTCTTCGCGTCTTTCGATTGCACGGTAGCCAGAGCATTGCCGGCGTAAATCGGGCGTATAAAGGTATCTGCCGAGACGACCGCCGAAATGTCCGAGATCTGAGCGACGTCGAGCAGAGCGGCCACGCGCGGCATGACGTTCTTGCCCGAGGTGGTGGCGGGCGCGATGAGGTGTGAATAATCACCAGCGAGGCTGACGATTAGCGCGGCCAGCGGCTCGGCGAGCGTTGCGCTGTATTGGCCGGCGTCGGCGACGCGCACCTTAGCGACGCCCGCGATTTTGGCGGCGGCGGTGGCAACGGCGCCGCAGCCTTTGCCGGCGACCAGCACGTGGATATCGCCGCCGACCTGCTGCGCCGCAGTGATGGCGCTCAGGGTCGCGGCCTTGAGGGTCGCGTTATCGTGTTCAGCGAGGACCAGTGAGGTCATGCGATCACCTTTGCTTCGTTACGCAGTTTATCCACCAGCGCGGCGACATCGGCGACCTTGGCGCCGCCCTGGCGTTTGGGCGGCTCTTCGACCTTCAAGGTCACGAGGCGGGGCGTAATATCTACGCCCAGGGCATCAGGCGCCATGGTGTCGATGGTCTTCTTCTTGGCCTTCATGATGTTTGGCAGCGACGCGTAGCGCGGCTCGTTGAGACGCAGGTCGGTCGTCACGATGGCCGGAAGTTTCAGGTTGATGGTCTCGAGGCCGCCGTCGACTTCGCGTGTGACCACGACCTTGTCTGCTTCGAGCGCGACTTTGGAGGCGAATGTGCCCTGGGGCCAGCCCAAGAGTGCGGCCAGCATCTGGCCGGTCTGGTTGGCATCGTCATCGATGGCCTGCTTGCCCAGAATGATGAGGTTGGGATTTTCCTTGGCGACTATGGCCTTCAGCAGTTTGGCCACAGCAAGGGGCTGAATTTCGGCATCGGTCTGCACCAGGATGCCACGGTCGGCGCCCATGGCCAGCGCTGTGCGGATGGTTTCTTGCGCGCCGGTCGGGCCGATACTAACCACGATGATCTCGGTGGCCTTGCCGCCTTCCTTCAACCGAACCGCTTCTTCGACGGCGATTTCGTCAAAGGGGTTCATGGACATTTTGACGTTGGCCAGCTCTACACCGGTCTTGTCCGCTTTGACGCGGACCTTGACGTTGTAATCGACTACGCGCTTTACGGCGACGAGTACCTTCATGCGATCAACCTGCGTGTTATGAAGTCCAAGATTTTGACATCCAAGACGGAGCGCGGCTCACGTCCCCCCGGCGCCTGACGCTGGATCCCCTTTTCTGGCCCCCAATCGGTGTATCTGAAAATGGGGGCACACCACTAGTCCGTCGTTTGGAGAGTGTCAACGAAATTATATTGCGCTGCAGCATAGGCATGCGGGTTTATGTTGCGTCGCAATGGGTTCAGCTGCGATTAGCGCCCGGAGACCACAGCACATCGCCGCTCTCGGCGGCATTCACAAAGCGCGATGCGACAAAGAGGTGGTCGGACAGGCGGTTGGCGTAGATCAACGCCAGCGGATTGACGGTCTCGCGTTCCACAAGTTCCGTGATCTCGCGTTCGGCGCGGCGCACCACCGTGCGCGCAAGATGCAGGTAAGCCGCAGTCGCACTGCCGCCAGGCAGCACAAAGGACGACAGCGGCTGCAGGGTCGCATTCATCGCATCTATCTCGTGTTCGAGACGGTCTACCTGGGCCTGGACGATACGCAGCACCATCTTCGGATCTTCGTTGGGTGTACTGGGCGTGCAGAGATCGGCGCCCAGGTCGAATAGGTCGTTCTGGATGCGCGCCAACATGGCATCGCAGGCGCCCCCGTCAGCAATCTTTGCCGCGTGCAGGCGCGCAAGGCCAACCGTGGAATTGGCCTCGTCCAGCGTTCCGTATGCCGCCACGCGCAGATCGTATTTACGTACGCGGGAGCCGTCGCCCAGGGACGTGTCGCCCTTGTCGCCGCCGCGCGTATAGATTTTAGTTAGTTTGACCATGCGGGGACTCTTCGTTACGGAAGCAGCATCTTACGCAGGGATTTTGAGGCGCGCCACCGCCGCGATTGCACTATGATGCGCCAGAGCCTTCGCCCTGCCGAAAGTTACCCGCGTGAACCGCGTCCATCGGACATTATCGCTTTATCTCGGCCGGCACTTCATCGTGTCGTTCTTCGGGTTGCTGGCTGTGATCGTGGCGCTGGTGCTGCTGTTCGATACCATTGAGCTGATGCGCCGGTCGGTCGGCTCGGAGGTCCTGGATTTCAGCACGGTCTTCAGCATGGCGCTGCTCAAACTGCCGCATACCGCCCAGGCGACGCTGCCCTTCGTCGCCATGCTGGCGATGATGTTTGTGCTGTTTCGCCTGTCGCGCAGCCATGAACTCGTCGTCATTCGCTCGGCAGGCATTTCGGTCTGGCAGTTCCTCGCGCCGCCGTTGATCCTCACGGCGATTTTCGGCCTGCTCAACTTGGCCATCGTCGATCCGCTGGCGGCAAGCATGTACGATTCCTATCAGCGCATGGATGACAACCTCATCCGCGGCCAAGACGCCACCCTTGATGTCGGCGAGAACGGGCTGTGGCTGCGTGAGACCGCGGGCGGCGTTGCGACGGTGGTCTATGCCGCGTCGATCCACCAGGGCGAAGACGTCCTCCAACTCTCCAAAGTCTCTATCTTCCAGACCGACAACAAAGAAAGTCTGTCCCGCCGCATAGAAGCGGCTGGCGGGCGTTTGGTCGACGGCGCCTTCGATCTGGATAAAGTCTGGGACATCCTGCCCGGCAAGTCGTCGACATTTTACGAAACCTACAAACTGCCGACATCGATCACCATGAGCAAAGTGCAGGACAGTTTTGCCTCGCCCGAGACCATGTCGTTCTGGGAAATCCCGCAGTTCATTCGCTTTTCCGAAGAGTCGGGCTTCTCGGCTTTGCCGCACCGGCTCTATTGGTATTCGCAATTGGCCTCGCCGTGGCTGTTGTGTGCGATGGTGCTGATCGCGGCCGCCTTCAATCTCACCGGCAGTGTGCGCCTCGCCGGTTGGACCGGGCGCGGCATTGCCGCGTTGGGTGTTGGTTTTCTGCTCTATTTTTTCAGCCGGTTCCTCTATGCCCTTGGACTGTCTTCGACATTGCCTGTGCTCCTCGCGGCTTGGGCGCCGGCGGCGGTGGCCGGCATGCTGGGTCTGGCCTATCTCTTCCACCGCGAAGACGGCTGAGGGCTGATGTTTGCCCGTCTTATCGACGACCTGCGCGAACATCCCACCCGCTGGGCGGCGGGATTTTTGTTTGTGCTGATGTTGTTTCCTGGTCTCGATCTTCCGCTCAGCCGACCGTTCTACATTCCCGGGCGCGGGTTCACCTGGGATACCGAAGGACTGCTTGAGTTTGTGCGCAGCGTCGTGCCCGACGTTGTCATCGGCAGTTTCGGCTTTTGCTTCGGGCTGTGGCTGACGGGCCTGATGAAACCGGACTGGCCGTGGCGTCTGACCACGCCGCGTATCACCTATCTTTGGCTGACGCTCCTGATCGGGCCGGGCTTGATTGTCGAGGCGTTGCTAAAGCCCAACTGGGGCCGGGCGCGCCCCAAGGACATCAGTGAATTCGGCGGCGATGCGGTCTACACCTTGCCTTGGGTGCCGGCGCAGCAGTGCGACAGCAACTGCTCTTTTGTCTCGGGTCATGCGGCGATAGCCTTCTGGGCGATCGCATATGCCGCCTTTCTGCCGGCCAAACAGCGCCCCTGGGGCGTTCTCGTCGGCGTGGTGTTTGGGTTGGCCGTAGGCTTTGTACGCATTGCCCAAGGCGGGCACTTCTTCAGCGACATCGTCGCTGCCGGCTTCATAGTTGTTGTCGTAAATGCTGTCTTCGCGAGACTCATTCTCAACCGCGCGCCGGCGCGATGAAACGCACGTCGTTCAAGAAACTGCTCGGCGGCATGTTGGGAGCCGCGCCGCCAACCTTGTGGCAGCCGGCCGGTCAACCCTACCCGCGCCTACTGAGCCTGGATGTGGCGGGTTTCGCTGGGCGCGAGGGCCTCTATGCGATTTGGCATACCGGTGTGCGGCCACAGTGGCTAAGGGTCGGCGCCACCGCCGACCTGGGCCGAGCCTTGGCGGCACTCGTCCATACACATTGGGTCGTAACACACGAGGGTAATGCGGGAATCTTCGTGGCCTGGGCCTTGCCGCCGCCGGCCGAGACCGTGCGCATGGCGCGCTATCTGGCGGAAACGCTGAAACCGGCGTTTCAGCATGAGACCTTTGCCTACGACCGGGCGTTAGATGCGTCAGTCCTTTCCCTCACATGTTCTCTACCGCCAGGAACTCGCGCATGAACGCCGTCTCGGTCCACAGTCTCGCCATGGCCTATCCACCCTATTCTCTGCGGCAGGATGAGGTATTGGCCAAGGCCGCCGAGGTCTTCGGCCATCGCGCCGAGTTGATGCAGCGCATGGCCAAAAGTTACGGCAATGCCGGCGTGAAACAGCGAAACTCCTGTGTGCCGCTGGAATGGTATGCCGCGCCCCACGGCTGGCCTGAGCGCATGCGTTTGTTCGAGGAACACGCCCTGGCGCTGCTCACCGATGCTGGCCGCAGAGCAATCGAGAGCGCGGGCATCGCGCCCGCTGATATCGCGGCGACAGTAACTGTGTCGTCCACAGGCATAGCCACGCCGTCTCTAGATTCTTTGTTGCAGGGACCTCTAGGGCTGCTGCCAACCGTTCAGCGCCTGCCGGTTTTCGGCCTCGGCTGTGCCGGTGGTGTCATCGGCCTTGCCCGCGCGGCAGCCATGGCTCGCGCCTTGCCGGGAAAGGCGGTGTTGTTCATGTGCGCCGAGCTGTGCGGACTGACGTTTCGCGCCGGCGATGACAGCAAGGCCAATATCATCGGCACGACCATCTTCGGCGACGGCGCCGCCGCCGCGATCTTGTGCGCCAATGGCTCCGAGGACCATCCTCGCATCACCGGCTGGGGTGAGCATACCTGGCCTGACTCGCGCGGCATCATGGGCTGGCGCGTCGAAGACGACGGCTTGGGTGTAGTGTTCTCGCAAAGCATTCCCATTCTGGTGCGCGAAAGAATGCGCGAGGTGACGGATACCTTTTTGGCAACACTGGGACTGACGCAGGCAGATCTGGCCGGCATGATCATGCATCCCGGCGGCGAGAAAGTCGTCGCGGCGCTGGAGGCTTGCTACGGCTTGCCGGACGGCGGCCTTGCCGATGCGCGCGACGTGCTCGCCGAGCACGGCAATATGTCGGCGGTGACGGTGCTGGCGGTTTTCGAGAAGGCCCTGGCGCGCAAAGCCCGTGGCAAACATTTGATGGCTGCGCTTGGCCCGGGCTTTTCCGTCGGGATGTGTCTTTTGGAATTGCTGTAATGGCCACGGCGCTTCTTGTATATGTGATTGTCGAGCGCTTGTTGGAGCTGGTCATTGCCCGGCGCAACACGGCCCGGTTGATGGCGCGCGGCGCGGTCGAAGCGGGCGCGGCCCACTACCCGGTGATGATCGTCATGCACGTCTCATGGCTTGTGGCAATTGTGGCCTGGGCCGCCGTGACGCCACGCGATGTTTCTGTGCCGCTGCTTGCGCTGTTTCTTCTTCTGCAGATGTTTCGCATCTGGGTGATGCTGAGTCTGGGGGAGTATTGGACGACACGCATCATCACATTGCCCGACGCGCCGTTGGTCAGGCGCGGGCCCTACAAGTTCCTGCGCCATCCGAACTATGTCGTTGTAGTTCTGGAGATCGCTCTGCTGCCGCTGGTGTTCGGCGCCTGGCAGATCGCCGTAGTTTTTTCCGTGCTCAATGCCGCAATGCTCTGGGTGCGGATCCGCGCCGAAGACGAAGTCCTTAGCGTTCGCCGCCCGGCCGCTTCATAAATGGAACGGCCAGCAGCGATGCGGCAATCACAGCACCCAACAGCAGCCAGGCGTCGTTGAGGCTGGCGACGGTTGCGGCGCGGCGCACAAGCGGCTCGGCAATCTCACGGGCGGTTTGATCAATTTCCGCAAGCGGCGTGCCGGTAAAGCGCTCCAAGGGCAGCCCGACAAAAGCGGCCATATCGCGGTCGCCGGCCTGCAAACGGGCGACAATTTTGTCCACATGAAGCGGCGCGCGGTTTTCGATCACGGTATCGATCAAGGCTAGGCCGACCGCGCCACCGATGTTGCGCATGAGGTTGAAGAGGCCCGAGCCGTTGGGGATGCTGTCGGGCGCTAGCTGACCCAAAGCAAGGCGCGTCACCGGCAGTAGACACAGCATGAACCCTACGCCGCGCAACATTTGAGGGGCCAGCAGCTCGTCAAACTCCCACGCGTAGGTCGCAAAGCCGTTCCAGATCAGGCCCGCCGCGACCAGGCTATATCCGACTGCCGTCATCGGGCGTGGCGGTAGCCGGGGTTCGGCGAAAGCGGCAAAGGGCGCCGTCAACAATTGCGCCGCCCCGGTGACGATCATGATCGAGCCGATTTCCAGGGGACCCAATTGACGCACGATCCCGAGGAACAGCGGCAGCATGTAGGTCGAGCCGAACAGCGCCATGCCGAGGACAAAGCTGAACCAGGCGCCGATGGCAAAGGTCGGATCGCGGAAGGTGCGCAAATCCACCAATGGCTCGGTCTGGTGCAGGCAGCGATAGATGGCTCCCGCTCCGCTCGCGACGCAGGCGAGGCCGAAGGTCAGCGCCAGCGGGCTGCTCCATCCCAGCTTGGGGGCTTCCTTCAAGGTAAGCTCGAGCGTGGTGAGAAAAATCACAATGAAAACCAGCGCCAACACGTCGAGCTTGCGGGCGTGGCGCCAGTCAGGCCGATCGAACGTCACGCAGACGCTCGCGACGCCTGCGACCACGAAGCCGGGAATTATGTTGATCAAAAACAGCCAGTGCCAGGACAGGTGCTCCGTGATCCAGCCGCCGATATAGGGGCCCACGGTGGGCGCCAGCATGGCGAAGCCACCGCCGATGACGGTGGCTAAGGGCTGGTGCCGCGGCGGGAACATCAGGAAAGCGGCGGAAAAAACCAACGGGATAATCGCACCGCCGAACAGCCCCTGAATAAAGCGAAACCCGTAAAGCATGGGATAGGTGGTCGAGGCGGCACAGGCGGCGCTGGCCAGCACAAATCCGGTCATGGCCGCGACGAAAAGCCAGCGTGTGGACATCACACGCGTCAGCCAGCCGGTTAGCGCGATGGCGATGACCTCGGCAATCAAATAGGTCGTCTGGATGTAGCTGAGCCGCGGCCCGGGAATCTTCAGGCTGAGCTGGATATCAAGCAGAGAACTGGCGACGATCTGAATATCGAGAATGGCAAGAAACATACCGGTCGTCATGGCGGCGAAGCCAAGCCAATTCCGCCAGGGCGTTTCCACAGCGACCACTAAATCTCCTCGACCGAGGCGGCGCTGACGATGCGTTTGGCGATGTCATATGAAAACCCGGCGCGCGCCAGCGCCGAGAGGTCCTTGGTGGCTTTCTTGCGTTTCATGTCCGCATCTTCACTCTGCTCGCCGAAGGGACCTAGCCGTCGCCGCCGGGCATAGGCCAGCGCAGCTTCCAGTGCCGCGTCATCGCCGGTAACGGTCACGGCTGTATCTGCCAGAACATCGTCGATGAGCTTGCGATCAACGCCCTTGGCCCGCAGAAGGTTGCGGATTTTGCCGGGGCTTTTGCCCAGCCGCCGCAATGAAGCCGTACGGTCCGCCGCATAGCGGGCGTCGTTGACGACGCCAGTGCGCACCATGCGCACCACAATCGCCTCGGCCCAGGCGGCGAATTCGGACCGGTCGCCGCCGTGGATGCGGGCGGCGCGTTCGGCCCGGCGCATGAGAACACGCTTGAGCTGGCTGGCGGTGGTGGCGAAGCGCTCGACGTGGAATTTGGCGATATTCTCCATCCGCCGCTGAGTCATCGGCTTCGGCCCGGGTTTGCGTGCCGGGCGCTGGGTTTCATCGGAAGAGCGAGGTTTTGCAGGCATCCCGCACTGTACCCTTGCAGGATTCTGCCGGTCAGCCTAAATCCGGCCCAAGAAACTTGGGCAAAACACCTCTGTAATCGCCGCCGCAACTGCTAAAGTGGCCGTATCGTCAATACCGAGAGTTCCATGCACGACCGCCTTGTACCTGCGTCCAAATTTACCATTCCCCTGCCGCGCAGCATGGGGGCGGTCAATTGGCGTGGCATGTGGGAGCTGTATCTCAAGGAAGTGCGCCGCTTCTGGAAAGTCATCTTTCAGACTGTCGCGGCGCCGGTCATCACCACGCTGATGTTCCTTTTGATGATGGTCTTTGCCTTCGGGCGCGGCAGCACGCAGATCGCAGGCTACCCCTTTGAGGACTTTCTCGTTCCCGGGCTAGTGATCATGACCATGATCCAGAACGCTTTCGCCAACACCTCTTCGTCGATTCTGGTCTCGAAGGTGCAGGGCAATATCGTCGACGTCCTGATGCCACCCTTAAGCGCCTTTGAGCTGACCGTCGCCTGGACCTTGGGCGGCATGACGCGCGGCTTGGTCGTCGGCGTGGCCTGCGCGGCGTCCATGGCGCTGTTTGCCCATTTGCACGTCTACAGCGTAGGCATGATCATTTTCCATGCCTGCGCCGGCTGCCTGTTCATGGCCATGGCCGGGGTTCTAACGGCCGTATGGGCAGAAAAATTCGACCACATGGCGGCGGTGACAAACTTTATCGTCACGCCACTGACATTTTTGTCAGGCACCTTCTACACCATCGACCGCCTGCCGCCCTGGGCGCAATTCCTGGCGCACTTCAACCCGTTTTTCTACAACATCGACGGCTTCCGCTACGGATTCCTGGGGCACGAGAGCCGTCCGGTGACCGGTATTATCGTTCTGTCCATCTTGAACATCGTGATGTTCATCTGGACCTACCGCATGATCAAAAGCGGCTACAAGCTGAAGCCCTAAAGCCGCAATTTTCCCCGCGCGGGCGTTGACAAAACCTCGGTTTGGCGTATGAATCCCCGCGACGGGCGGTCTGGTGGCCGCCCTCATTTTTTTCCGTTTTGTGATGTTCAAGGCGCTGATCCTTGGACGCTTTCTCGCCGGACCGAAAGGGGCGAAGCCAGTGAGTATTTCCGCGGTGATGCCGACATATGCGCGCACCGACCTCGTCTTCGAACGGGGTCAGGGTGCGATGCTCTACACCGAAGACGGACGCAGCTTCCTCGACTTCGGCGCGGGTATCGCCGTGAGCGCGCTGGGTCATGCCCACCCGCATCTGGTGGCGGCCTTAAAGGCCCAGGCCGAGAAGCTCTGGCATACGTCAAATCTCTACCGTGTCGCCGGCCAGGAGAAGTTAGCTGCCCGGCTGGTGGCCAACTCTTTCGCCGATACCGCCTTCTTCTGCAACTCGGGCGCGGAAGCCATGGAATGCGCCATCAAGATGGCGCGGCGTTATCATCAGGCCCAAGGTGCGAAGGACAAATACCGCGTGATCACGGCCCGCGGCGCTTTCCACGGTCGCACGCTGGCGACGATTTCGGCGGGCGGACAGGAAAAGCACCTTGACGGCTTTGCGCCGCGCGTTGACGGCTTCGATCAGGTGCCCTTCGGTAATCTGAATGAAACCCGTGCGGCCATCACGCCGCAAACTGCGGCTGTGGTCGTCGAGCCGATCCAGGGCGAGGGCGGCGTCGTGCCCGCCGATCCGCAGTATATGCAGGGCCTGCGCGCCATGGCCGACGAATACGGCCTGATGCTGATCTTCGATGAAGTTCAGACCGGCTTCGGCCGGACGGGCAAATTGTTCGCCCACGAGTGGTCAGGCATAGCTCCCGATATCATGGCGCTCGCCAAAGGCCTGGGCGGCGGATTCCCGGTTGGCGCCTGCATCGCCAGCGAGAAGGCGGCCAAGTTCATGACTCCCGGCACCCACGGCTCGACCTTCGGCGGCAACCCGCTGGCCATGGCCGCCGCCAATGCGGTCATGGACGTGATGCTCGAGCCCCGTTTCCTCGAGCACGTCAATGCGGTGGCCGCCGATCTGTGGTCCAAGCTGACGCCGGTTGTCGCCAAACACAATCGGGTGTTCGAATGCATCCGGGGCAAGGGGCTGATGATCGGCCTGAAGTGCAAGGTGCCCAATGGTGACGTGCTCGCCCGTTTCCTTAACCAGGGCCTGCTGGCCGTGGGCGCCGGCGACAATGTCATTCGCCTGCTGCCGCCCTTGATCATCACCGACGCTGAAGTCGATGCCGCCGTCGGCATGATCGACCGCGCCGCAGCTTCCTTGGCCGCGTAGCAAGGCTGCCCATGATGACCGTCCCGATGAGACATTTTCTGGATTTGCACCTGCTGCCGCCCGAGACCCTGCGCGCGATTCTGACCTCGGCCGCCGCGTTGAAGGACAAGCGCAAGAAGGGTGATGCGACCGATACGCCCCTGGCCGGACGTACGTTGGCCATGTTGTTCGAAAAGCCGTCGACGCGCACGCGGGTCTCGTTCCAGGTGGGCATTCAGCAGCTGGGTGGCAATGCCGTCACGCTGTCGCCGCAGGACACCCAGTTGGGCCGCGGCGAGTCCATTGCCGACACGGCGCGCGTCTTGTCGCGCTACGTCGATGTGATCATGCTGCGCACCTCGGCCCCGGAAAAACTGCACGAATTGGCCAAGTATGCCTCGGTGCCGGTGATCAACGGCCTGACCGATGAATCCCATCCGTGCCAGATCATGGCCGACATCATGACCTACGAAGAGCACAAGGGCCCGATCAAGGGTGCCGTCGTGGCATGGTCCGGCGACGGCAATAACGTCGCCACCAGCTTTATCCACGCGGCAGCCCAGTTCGGCTTTGAGCTGCGCCTGGCCTGTCCGGTGGGGTTCGAGCCGTCGAAGAAAGCGGTGGCCTGGGCGCAAAGTCAGGGCGCCAAGATCACGGTGACCACAGATCCGCGCGCCGCCGTAAAAGGCGCGGACTGCATTGTCACTGACACCTGGGTGTCCATGGGCGACGATGCCGCAGGCCGCCATAAGCAACTCGCTCCGTTTCAGGTCAACGACGAGCTGTTTGCCTTGGCCAAGCCCGATGCGCTGTTCATGCATTGCCTCCCGGCGCACCGCGGCGAGGAAGTCACCGACAGTATCATCGAAGGCAAGCAGTCGGTGGTCTGGGACGAGGCTGAGAACCGCCTGCATGCGCAGAAGGGTGTGCTGCTCTGGTGCCTCAGCTGATGTCGGCTGAAGGCCTGCCTACCGATCCTGGCGCCGACCCCGCTGCCGATATGTGTTTGCCGTTCCTTGTGAACGGCGGAGCCTTCCGTGGGCGCCTCGTGCGCCTGACGGCCAGCGTCGGCGAGATCCTGACACGCCACAACGATCCGGAACCGGTCTCGGCGCTCTTGGCCGAAGCCATGGCGGCCGCAGTCGCATTGGCCGGCGGCCTTAAATACACGGGCGTTTTCACCCTACAGGTGCAGGGCAAGGGCCCGGTCCATACGTTGGTGGCCGACATCACGAGCGGCGGCGAATTGCGGGCCTGGGCTAAATTCGACTCCGACGAGCTTCACACCGAACTCGCGCGGGCGCAGTCCGGCGGGACGGTGCCCCACCTGCTGGGCCCCGGCGGTCATCTGGCCTTCACTGTTGACCAGGGGCCGGATACCGAACGCTACCAGGGCATTGTCGAGCTTGCCGGGGAAAGTCTGGCCGAGGCTGTCCATCATTATTTCCGCCTGTCCGAGCAGCTGGAGTCCGCCCTCAAAGTGGCGGTCGCCGCGCCAAAGGCCGCAGGCGAGCCCTGGCGAGCGGCGGCAATTTTGCTACAGCGCATGCCTGATGACGGCGGCATCCGCCTGGCGCCCCGCGAAGAGCTGGAAGACGACTGGCGGACGGCGGTAATCCTCATGGGCAGCGTCAAGGACGCGGAGCTGCTGGATTTGTCGTTGGCGCCCGAACGTTTGTTAACGCGACTTTTCATCACCATCGGCGTTATACCTCAGGCACGGCGGCCGATTCGTTTCGGCTGCCGATGCTCGCAAGAGCGCAGCGAACGCATTCTTGCCTCATTTCCGGTAGAAGAAGTCCGTTCCTACGCCGAGAATGGCAAGGTCCACATGACCTGCGAGTTCTGCCGCACCGACTATGTTTTTGATGTGGACGAACTGGATGCGATCATGCGTAAGCGCCGAACCGAAACCGAAGAAGGTGAATCCCCATGACACGCTTTCGTGACCTGACACTGCGTTTCACCGCTGCCGCGCTGATGTTCACACTGGCCGGCGCGGTAGGCGCCCAGGCCTTTGCGCAAGGCACGCCCGAACTGATCTTCGCGAATAAGACGGTGTTGAATGTCGATGCAACGTCGATGGACGTGAAAATCGAAAACATCCCTCCGCGAGAATATCCGCACGTCAATTACCGCTCGCACGTCCGCTTCGAAGATGCCGCGCGCGATTGGGCCAAAAGCCACTTCATGCTGACGGGCAATAGCGTCAACACCTTGCAGATCATCATCCGCAAGGGCGACCTTGTCGAAAAGCTGCTGCCCGTGAAAAAGGGCATCAAGGGCTGGTTCACCAAGGATCAGGCGGCCGAATACGCAGCCACTCTCGAGCTCGACCTCGCGCTCATTGATCCCAATGGCCGGGTGATCTCCACCGCCAGCGGAAAGTCTTCGAGCACGCAAACTGTAACTGAAGGCGCTACCGAAGACGACAAGCAGGCCGTCTGGAGTGGAATGATTATTTCGGCCTTCGACGCGTTGGACAGAGAATTCCAGCCGCAACTGCGCCAGGTAATGGCGCAATACATCCGCTAAGCCGCAGCTACTTGCCGATAATAGCCAGGAATTCGCGGCGGGTGGACGCATCCTCGCGGAAGGCGCCCAACATTGTTGAGGTCACCATGCCCACGCCCGGCTTGTGCACGCCGCGCGTGGTCATGCACTGATGCTCACCTTCCACGACCACCGCCACGCCCTTGGGATGCAGGGTGTCGTTGATGGCATTGGCGATTTGCGCCGTCATCTTCTCCTGGATCTGAAGGCGCTTGGCGTAGGCTTCGACGACACGCACGAGCTTTGAAATGCCGACGACGCGTTTGTCAGGCAGGTAGGCCACAAAGGCTTTGCCGATCACCGGCACCATATGGTGCTCGCAGTGACTCTCGAAGGTGATGTCTTTCAGGACGACCATTTCGTCGTAGCCTTCGGTTTCCTCGAAGGTCGTGCGCAGAATTTCCACGGGGTCTTGGGCATAGCCGGCGTAGAACTCCTCATAGGAGCGCACGACGCGGTCGGGTGTGCCGCCGAGGCCCTCGCGGTCGGGATTGTCGCCGGCCCACAGGATCAGGGTGCGCACGGCCTTCTCGGCTTCTTCGCGCGTCGGCCTGGCGATACTGCGGCCGTTACTCGTCGTGGATGGCTTTTCCGGAACAAAGGTCATGGGCTTATCCTGTTTGCAGGCTTGCCGTCAGTTCAGAGTCGCCTTGTCGTAGGGACTGTCGAGAGAAAAGGCGGGGATTTCAATGTCGAACGCTTCGCCGCCCGTGGTTGTCATTTGATAGGTGCCGGCCATGATTCCCGATGGCGTGCCTAACGGGCAGCCGCTGGTGTATTCAAAAGACTCGCCGGGCTTCAACACCGGTGTTTCGCCGACGACGCCGGGGCCTTCGACCTCCTGTAGACGACCGAACTTGTCGGTAATTCGCCAGTGACGGCGCAGAAGCTGAACCGTCTCGGCGCCTCTGTTCGCGATGTTTACCTTATAAGCCCAAACAAAGCGGTCTTCGTCGGGCGAAGACTGCTCTTCCAAGTAAAATGGCTTAACGGACACGCTAATGCTGCGCGTGGTTTTTTCGTACATGGTGTTCAAGCTCTCCCATCGCTTGGACGACTAGGCAAAATGGCTCCCGGCCACAAGCATATAGGCATCGGTGGTTGGTATGAAAGACCCCGGCGCGGCTTTCTTAACTCTGGAAGGCTTGCGCCAAGTCCGCCAATAAATCATCTACATTCTCTAGGCCTACTGACAGACGCAAAAAGCCCTCGGTTATTCCAAGGTGAGCGCGTTCTTCCGGCGGCAGGCGCTGGTGGGTGGTTGTCGCCGGATGGCAAATCAGGCTTTTGGCATCGCCCAGATTGTTGGAGATGTCGATGATCTTGAGGCGGTTCAGCAGGCGGAAGGCGGCCTCCTTGCCGCCGGCCACCTCGAACGAAATCACCGACCCGCCGGCGCTCATTTGCGCCTTTGCCAGCGCATGCTGCGGATGCGAGGGCAGCCAGGGGTACAAGATTCGCGTAATACCTTTTTGCTTTTCCAACGCCCGTGCAACCGTGAGGGCGTTCTCGCAATGACGCTGTACCCGCAGTTCGAGCGTTTCCAAGCCCTTGAGCAGGACCCAGGCATTGAACGGCGACAGGCTGGGCCCGGTGTGGCGCATAAACGGCGTAAGTTTGTCGGTGATGAACTGTTTCGAGCTCAGCACGGCGCCGCCCAGGCAACGGCCCTGACCGTCGATATGCTTGGTGGCCGAATAGACGACGACGTCGGCGCCGAACGTCAGCGGCTTCTGTAAAAGCGGTGTGGCGAAAACGTTGTCGACTATCACCAGGGCGCCGGCCTTGTGCGCCAAATCGCATACCGCCTTCAGATCGATCATCTCCAGCCCGGGGTTGGACGGCGATTCTAGGAACACGGCGTCGGCGGGCGTTGAAAGCGCTGCTTTCCACTGGGCCAAGTCGGACCCGTCAACAAAATCTGTTTTGATGCCGAAGCGCGGCAGGAGTTCGGCGCAGATATATTGGCACGATCCAAAAATGGCACGCGAGGCCACGAGGCGCTGCCCGGTGCTCAAGTGCGACGCCAGTGCGGCGTAGACGGCAGCCATGCCGCTGGCCATGGCGCGGCACTCTTCGGCGCCTTCGATCAGCGCGAGGCGCTTCTCGAACATCGCCACGGTGGGATTGCGAAAGCGTGAATAAACGTAGCGTTCGATCTCGTTCTTGAAGGCCTTCTCGGCTTCTTCGGCGGTTTTGTAGACATAGCCCGAGTTGAGATAGATGGCTTCACTGGTTTCTTCGAACTGGCTGCGCTCGGTGGCGCCGCGCACCAGCTGCGTGTTCAACGCCCAGTCGCGTTGTGTTTCGTAATCGGCTTTCATGACGTCGTCCTTGCTCAAGAGGGCGGAGGCAATAAATAAAAAAGCCCCCGACCGGATACGGCACGGGGGCTACAGCCCTCGACCTTTTAGCGGTTTTTAACGTGGCCGCAATCCGGTCTCAAATCACCACGGATATTTGTCCTACTCCCGGCGGCGCTCGCGGTCAAGAGGGTGGCCACGCCCTATGCCGTGCCGCCTCCGAATACGGTACGATTGTTCTGCCGCAAGTCCTTGGAGACAATTACCTGGTATCTGATCGCGGGGAAATCCTCGGCGACGGTCCCGAACAAGGCCATCCACCACGGGGAGTCTTCCACCGTGCAGTGCGCGTTTTCACCATTGGGCAGAATCTTTGCGGCCGGGTACGACGCGATATTCGCAAATACGCCCAATCGCGCCTTGGCGAACAGTTGCCTGACGATCCAGGGCAGGTCCTGGCGGTCACAATGCTCGAGCGCATCAATACAGATGACGAGATCCAAGGTGTCGGGCGGCAGCGCCCGCGTGAAACCGGGATCGAAACAGACGATATGGTCTATTCCCAAATAGGCTTTGGGATCGGGGAAGACCGCATCGTCCAGCGTGATGGGACCCAGCTGATACTGCGCGCCGCGCCCGCCGCCATAGTCGAGCATCGATTGTGCGCCGAGCTCCCGCGCAAAGCGGCGGACATAGGGCGCCATGATTGAGAATCCGACAAAGCCTTCGAAGGTTTTGGCGCCCTCGCTGTGGGTATCGCTGCGGCCGGCGTCGTGCATGGCCTCGTACTGTGCCAGCAGCGCGCCGTAGCGGGGACTTGGGTTTTCCGCGCTGAAAGGACTGTGCTTTGCCCACGCAGCCGGCGGCGATGTGTTTTTTGTAACGGCCAAGGCCCGCCGCCCGGCAGCGGCGTCATAGGCGGCAATGGCGCTTTCGCGCTGGCCGAGCTGCGTGAAGACCTGCCCGTAGCTCATCAACAGGTCGTAATGTGCGTCTTCGCGTATCGCCCCAAAAAACCGGCCAGCGTCCGCCTGCCGGCCTGCGGCAACGAGATAGCGGGCGAGCAGTGTGCCGGCCGCGCTGGTCGGGTCGGCGCGCAACGCGCGTTCGGCGTGGAGAATGGCATCATCGAGATGCCGTGCGGCTTGAACGGTATCTCCTGCCGCTGCGGCAATGATGCCGAGGTTATAGTGAACGGCGGGATCGTGCGGCGTTTGAGCCAGCAATCCAGTGAGGATTTTCGTGGCCTTGGGTATGTCGCCTGCGTCAGCGGCGGCGGCGGCGTCGCTCAGCGAGGGTTTCTCGTTCACGCAGCGTGTCCGGTCCGTATCAGCCGAAGCCGGAGTAACGATAGCCATTCTTCTTGTACCAGGCGACGATCGCCGGCAGGTCGGCTTTCACGTTGCGTTTTGGCGCCCAACCCAAGCCATAAATTCTGTCGAGGGAGACTCCATACCGAATGTCGTTGTAGGGACGATCCGGTACAAAATCGATCCAGTCCTTGGGATCATAGCCAAACTGTTCGCAGATCATCGCCGCGATCTCGAGGTTCGAATATTCCTCTTTCGAGCCGATATTATAGGTGGTCATGAGGTCGCCCTTGTTGATGACCGTCAGTATCGCGGCGGCGGCATCGGGGCCTGAGATGTAGTGGCGCTGGTTTTTGCCGTTGCCGTGCACGGGCAGCTTCTGTCCGGCGATCAGCTTCATGATGAAGATCGGAATAATCTTTTCCGGATATTGGCGGATACCGAAGATGTTGTTGCCGCGCACCATCGTGATGGGCGCTTTGTAAGACTTCCAATAGCCGTTGACGATCATTTCCGCCGCGGCCTTGCTCGCGGAATAAGGGTTGGTCGGCACGATCGGCGAGCCTTCGTGGGCGGAACCCACCGGGATCTCGCCGTACACTTCGTCGGTCGATACATGCAGAATGCGCGGCACGTTCTCGAATCGGCAGGCTTCCAGCAGCACGTGCGTGCCAAGAACGTTGGTGGTTGTGAACTCAAGCGAATTTCCGAACGAATTGTCGACATGGCTTTCGGCGGCGGTGTGGATCAGCAAATCGGCCCGCGACAAGGTGCGCCGGCACAGGCTTTGATCGCAGATGTCGCCGACGACAATATCGACCTTCGCTTTTTTCTCGGCGTCTTCCAGATTACGCAAGTCGCCCGCGTAAGTGAGCTTGTCGAAAACCACTATCTGCGCCGTGGGATAGGTTTCGGCGAGCAGGTCTACGAGGTGCGAGCCGAGGAACCCGGCTCCGCCTGTCACAACAATTTTCACGTCCGTTCCCTCTTAAATGGCTAGCTGCCGGTCGCACAGTTCGAGGATACGCGTAACCTCGACCGATGACGATAGATCATCCCTGACAACAGCCCGCTTTCTAGCCTTGTTGATGAACGAATCCAATGCGGCATGCAAAGGATTGACCCCGCCCTGCACCAGCACCTCGCCAGACGCCTTGCGATAGCGCCCGGCCGCGCCGCGTGGCCACCGGGTGAGTGTATGTACCGGCCGGTCGGTGTAGAGGAAGACCTCTTCCTGGAACTGGACGCAAAAAGCCCGCGCCTTACGGGGCAATTCCTGAGAAAACCTGAAATGAACAGGTATACCGGCCCAATCCAAGCGTAAGCGTATGCTGTCAAAGGCGGCGGTATGAGCCGGCCAGGCGTCCACCTGGTGCGGTACGGCGCCAACCCCACCGAGGCAGGCGACGGCCATGGCAATATCGTGGGCGCCCCAATCCCATAGGATGGAGCAGTCGCGCACGGCGGCCTCTTTATTGCCTGCCAGTGCAATGACTTTCACGGGCCGACCCCGTCGCTGTGTTTCCTCCACCAGACGTTGGAAGGGCACGCTGTGCAGATGGATGTAGTCGACCACCACCGGCAAGCCGGCCCGCATCGCAGCGGTTTCAATGCGTTTCATTTCTGCTAGGGAAAGGGTGGCCGGCTTTTCCAAAAAACAGGGCAAGCCGTGTTCCAGCGCGGTAATGCAAAAATCAGAATGGGTCGCTGGCGGCGTGCAGATGACGGCCCCGTCGCAGGCATGTTTGCGCAGCAAAGCTGAAGGGTCGGTATAAACCGGCGTGCCGTGGAGCCAATCACGCGGCTTGCTCGGATCGCGTACCAGCGCAGCCTCGATGTGAACGTCGCCGCGTTCGGTCAATGCGCGCGCAATATTCCTGGCCCACTTTCCCGCACCGAAGAGAGCCATTTTGAATGGCATGGGCCGTACCGCCTAATTTTTTGTCGTCGCGAGATATTGATCGATATTCGCGGAACTGACTTCCACCAGCGACGGAAGCGGAATCACAAACTTGCCGCCCTTGTCGACAAATGCACGATGTGTCTCGACGATGGAACGTGCAAAATTCCAGGCGAAGATTACGACGTAGTCCGGAGCATTACGGGAGATCGCCGATGTATCCACGATCGGTACATGTTTGCCCGGCGTGTAGAGGCCCTGCTTGAGCGGATTGTCGTCGGCCAAGAATTCGACGTCGTCAGCGCCGAGGCCAAAGTGATGCATCAAGGTGGTCACCTTTGCCGGCGCGCCGTAGCCGCCGACACGCGCCCCCTTCGACTTGCTGTCCTTGATTTTGGCGCGCAGCGCCTCGGAAGATCGCTCGATGCGTGCGGCGAGGGCATTGAAGGGCGACAAGGTGCCCAGCCCCAGTTCCTGTTCGTAGCCCAACAACTGTTCGACGGAGCCGTCATGTTTATAGGGGCCATTAGCATGCTGAACAAAAAAGCGGATGCTTCCGCCCTGCGTGCTGATGCGCTGCGCGGCGAAAAGCTCCAATCCTGCGCGCGCAAGGAATCCGATCACGGGGCCGACCGAATGGTAACTGACATGTTCATGGTAAATCGTATCGAACAGGCCTTTTTCGATCACGTCGACTAGATAGGACACCTCGAATACGCACAGCCCGTCCTTGTCCATCAAATCCTTGATGCCGCCGAAGACGTCGCTCAGCGCATCGATATGGGCGAGCACGTTGTTGGCACAGATGATATGAGCGGGTCCGTCTTTGGCCCGAACCGCCGCAGCGGTGTCTGAATTGAAAAAGGCATTCAGGGTAGGGCGGCCGTTTTCGTTGGCGAAGGCCGCCAGATTATCCGCGGGCTCGACGCCCAGCACTTTAACGCCACGCTCTTTGAACAGCTTCAGCAGCGTGCCGTCGTTGGAGCCAATCTCCACCATGAAAGGGGACTTGTTCAGACAGCGCCCTAAAACGTCGTCGCGCAGTTCCTTGAGGTGCTGAACAAAGACCGATGACGTGCCGGATACATATGCGTAGTGGCGAAACATCACCGACGGATCGACGATGTCCAGCAACTGCGCATGATGACAGGCACGGCAGACATAGAGGTCCAGGGGAAAGCAAGGTTCCGGCGTGCCAAGCTCATCTTTCTGGAGATAGGCATTGGCCGGTGGCGTGGGCTTCAGCCGAAACGCAACGTCAAAGTCAGGGCCGCCGCAAAGCCGGCAGGCCGTGCGCTTGCTATGGACCTTATTGGCGCTCATTAAAGCTTGATGCTGACCAGCTTCTCGAGCGGATCGATGCGGACGATGTCGGCTTCATAGACTTCCTGCGTGCGGAAGTTACGGCCAAGGGTCAGCATATTGGTCGGCTTCGTGAAGACCATCGCATGTTCAAGCATCGGCGGCGTGAAGACGCACTGACCGCCGACCGCACGTACGACCGTCGGAGTTTCCTTGGAGCCGATCGGGCGGTAGATATATTCCACGGCGCCGTCCAGCATGTAGCAGTAATGCCAGTCGGTGCGGTGATAGTGGTTGGCGCGCACCGCGCCGACCGCCGACCTGATAAGCACGCAGCTCTTCATCATGGCATCGAGGATCGGCACCATGTCGCCGCGGGCATCGCGATGCATCGCCGGCATGTCAAAAACGGTTTCCTTGGGCCATGCCGCGCGCTCTTCCTCGGTGGGAGGATCGATCAAAGGATGCATGACGCTTTTGGTCAGAATTTGGTTCATCTCGGCTCTCGCTGTAGGACCTGGGTATGGGGCGGATTTATCGCTTATGATGCCTTAATAATCCGTTCTCTATCACGGATTACGTCCATGATGTGCATATTTAGCATCTCCGCCGGCCGGTTCATATCCGTCAGATATTCCAGGACAAATCGCCGGCTGGCGGCTACCCAGCGCTCCCGAAAACCGGGGTTTTCAATCAGCGCGAGAGCCCTTTCGATATAGGTTTGGGTGTCGGCGACGAAGGGCAGCAGATATTCCCCACCGGGCCCGGTAAATATCGGCTCGAAGTTGTGGCGCCTCAGGGTTTCTCCACCGTCGTTTTTGAGCCAGGGTTCGGCGAAAATCGGGATACCGATGCGCCGGCCGGCGTCCGTCACCAGCGAGATCGCCGGCCTTCCGGCCACCATGGCTTCGATCAGCGTATGGCCGCCTGGGAAGGGGAATGAATCGAGGTAAAGATCAACGGCATTGGCATAAAGCTTGGTCTGAACCCAGCCGATGTAGTGACAGCGGTCCATGAGTCCGCGTGCTTCGATGCGGCTTTTGATCGTGGGGCGTTCGCTCTGACCCGACCAGATAAAGACGATTTCGGGGTGCTTATTGAGTATCGTCGCGACACAGTCCCAATATTCGTCATTGTCGATCTTTTCTTCCCGCCCGATGACGCCGGCTAGCAATGTGAAGCGATCTCTAAGATACGTTCGGCGTATCACAGCTACCTTGGCCATTTCGTCAGACGTCAGCGGCGCCGTGATCTCGGGACCAAACAGGCCGGGAATGCATCGCCAAACCCGGCCCTGAATTTCACGCGTGGGTTCGAAGCCGCCCAGCGTCAGATAACCGTCAATATTGTCGAGCTTGAGGCCATGATATTTTTGCGACCACCAAATCTGGATTGGCGCCACACGCAAGCCCAGCATGAAAATAAATGTCGGCGAAATTGTGCCGAGAATGACGCAGGTGTCTATTCCGTTGTCGCGCAAATTTTGGCGCAGCCATAAGCCCGGCGTTTCGATGGCGCTGTCGGTCGGGACCTTGAATGTTGCGATGCCTTGCTCGTGATATTGATCGAGAACGTCTTGGCCGCTGGCCTCGCCGTAATAAAGAACCGGCTGAATATTCAAATCCGGTCGGTTAACCACTGCGCTGGAATAGTTGAACAGATTTCGCGTGTGAGCGAGGGGACTAATTGTTTCGGCAAAAAAAGCCACCTTGCGTTTGCCTGCTTGAGATGAAGCCAATATCGGCGGCGCCGCGTCCAAAAGGTCTTGAGCGTTTTTTACGGCGTTATAAAAGAGTTCCATGGCCGGCACGCAAAACTGCGCATACTGCTCTTCGGTGTCTCGCACTTTGAGGAAGAGATAGTATGCCGACACCAGATCAGCGAGATGACTGAGCCGTCCCTGAGCCGCGAACTTTTGCATGGCGGGCAGGGCATAGTTTAAGGCCCACGAATTTGCGGTATTTACATCCCCGACTTCTTTCAAGATGTGCGCAAGTTCAAGGTGATGGGCCGGGATATCGGATCTGAGTTGCACTGCTTTAAGTCCGGCAGTGACAGCCCGCACCGGGTCTCCCAGTTTGCGTAACGTCTTTGCTAAGCTGAAATGCGCGGCGGCATGTCCTGGATCGCTGGCGATGGCAGCCTCGAAGTAAGGCAAAGCTTCGTTATGCTTGCCCTGCAGGTAGAGGACAAAGCCGAGACTATTGCTCGCGGTGGCGTTGCCAGGGGCAATATCGAGACATTTCTTGTAGGCCTCTAAGGCTTCGCCGTATTTCTTTTGCTCACGCAGGATGATGCCCAACGCGTCGTAGAGTTCGAAGCTTGCGGGCGCTGCCACGAGGAGATTTCGGACCGCGGCCTCGGCTTCCTCAAAACGGCCGGCGCTTGCCAGCGACCGAAGAGATACATGCGTGTCGCCCGCTGGGGCCGCGTTCACGGGCTTTTCTTTTCCCTGGCCAGCGAGTGCGCGTGCAAAGCCCCTGAGCGCCTCCGCGTTGTCGGGTGCTTTGCTCAATACACTGCGGTAGAAGATTTCAGCGCTATCAAACTGCCCGGCATCTGCATAGGCCGCCGCAAGCTTCAAAGCCTCTTGGAGCGTGAAAACTTTTTTGACCATCGGGGAGAGCGTGCTTTGTGAGACGGATAAGGCTTATTCTAGCGCTGATATCACATCATGCTCAGCGGCAGGCGCTGTTGCCGCGAGAGCCGCAGACTAGAGGCGGGTAGCATGACACCGAGACAATTGGAAGCATTCCATCCCGTTTCCAGACTGGCGTCCGGCGCAAGCAGCAGATAGTTCTTAAACTTTTCCCGAAGATGCAGCGCATTGACGACGCCTTTTTCGACGCCTTCGAAATCATCGAGAATGAAGACGGACTGCGGCGTCGCAAGTTGCTCGATGAGATCTAGGTCTTCGGGCGCGATGCGCCCATCAAACAAGAACAGCTCGATCTTGCGATTTTCTTCGACCAGCCTTTGAAACATCTGCGTGCTGGACGTCAGCCCAAAATAACGAATTTTATCGCCGGCCTCGGTCGGCGGCGCGCGCCATGTGTTGTGGCTGAAGTCGCATGTGGCCAGGAACTCGACTGTCTGCCGGGCCCCCATGTAGAGGGCCAGTGTCGAACGGCCGATGAATGTGCCGACTTCGGCGATCGATTTGGGTTGAAAGTAGCGCGCGAGCAACCAAATCAATTCCGCAGCCTGTGATGAGATTGAGCCGGTCTGATGGGTGAACGACTTGGAAACTTCCTGGGAGTGCGGAAGGACCGCTGTGTTGATGTCGGTCGCGGCGTCCCGCGCGCATCCGGAGGCGCGCAACTCGGTCCAGAATACCCGCGCAATCATTGCCTCGGATAGAAGGAGGTCGTTCATGTGTGGTCTGCCTTATGAAAGTTTTGTCGTCGCAATTCGTTAAGCTGAAATGGTAACGTAGCCCTCGCGTCCGGGCTATAACTCACGCATGCCAGCGCATTTCCTGGCAAAATTAGCCATATTACCGCCTTTGTACAGGTATCCGCGCACCCCCGCGGCTTCCGCTGCTGCGATATCTGTATCTTTATCGCCGATTAGAAAGCTGCGGTCACGGACTATGGGCCAGGCGTTCAAGAGGTCGACAATCATCCCGGGGGCCGGTTTGCGGTGCTGCGAAGCCCTTGTGTATTTTGCCACCGTTCCTTGGGGATGATGCGGGCAATACATGAAAGCGTCGATATGGCCGCCCGACCGCGCAAGCTCATCGTTCATCCAGAAATGGAGGGCCTGTACGTCGGCTTCGGCATAAAGCCCGCGCGCCACGCCAGCCTGATTTGTGACCACAAAAACGTAATATCCGGCATCGTTGAAAGTCTTGACGGCCGCTATTGCTCCATCGATCCAGACGATCTGGTCGCTGCGATGAGCGTATCCGACGTCCTTGTTGAGGACGCCATCGCGGTCAAAAAAAACCGCCGGTCTGTGCATCCGCGCAGGGACACCGGATTGGGCCTGTTGAAGGGTGTCAGGGAGCCCGATATCCAGCATGAAGCGGTCATAAACTGTGCCCTGGAGATGTCCGCCGGTAGCCAGTTTTGGCAAAACATCGTTCTCCAACGAAACGAAGCCGTCTGCGATATGAGCAACGATCTGACGGCTTAGCCAATAGACCCCACCGTTGATCAGTCCAGGTTCACTTGCGGGGTTTTTCTCAATGAACTTACGGACATAGCCGTCCTCAAAGGCCACGGTTCCATAGCGGGCAGTGTCCTGCTCCGGTTTCAGGGCCAACCGCCCAATGATGCCGGCGGGAAATGGCGGCGCGGCCAAATCGAGAAGGTTCACATCGAAAATACTGTCGCCGTTGAGCAAGAGGAAATGTGTGTCAAGCCGCGCCGCCGCAAATTTTAAGGCGCCCGCTGTGCCGAGAGGCACCGGCTCGGTGACGATGGAAAGTTCAACATTGCCCGGCGCATGCTTGTGGAGTGCGGCCAATTCATCGGCAAAGGATTCGGCTTTGAAGCCGGCCAAAAGTAGTATGCGTCTGAAGCCGTGACGCGCGGCCTCTTGAATCAGGTAGCTCACAAATGGCCGCCCACCCACTGCCAGCAAGGGTTTGGGGCAATTCTGCGTCAAAGCGCCCAGGCGCGTACCCCTGCCCCCCACGAGAATCACACATTGGCGGCCGGCCATCATAGGCTTGCTGGTCAAGTGACGGCGTTCTCTGCCAGTTCGCACAAGATATGGCCAACGAGGATGTGCATTTCCTGAATACGCGGCGTGGCGGCCGACGGCATCTTCAAGCATATGCTGCACTTCGCCGACATAGCGCTGTCACGCTCGCCCGTTAGGCCGATGGTTTTCATGCCGTGCGCAAGCGCGCTCTCGATTGCTTTGACCACATTCGCGCTGTTGCCGCTGGTCGAGAGCGACACCAGCACGTCCCCTTTTTTTGCCACGCCTTCCAATTGGCGGGAGAAGACCTCGTCGAAACCAAAATCATTTCCGATGGCCGTCAAGGCCGAGGAATTGGTGGTCAGCGCGACACCTGGCAGAGGACGACGGTTTTTCAGGAAACGCCCCGAAAGCTCGGCGGCAAGATGTTGGGCGTCGGCCGCCGAGCCGCCATTACCGCAAAAGTAGATGGCGCATCCTGCGTGCAAAGCCTCGACAATAATATTGGCGGCCCGTTCGATATCGCCGATCTGGGCTTTAAGCTTTTCCAGGTTCGCGATATTCACCGAGATGGCTTCGGAAATCGCCTGCGCATTGGATAGAGAATTCATGATTGCTCGCGTTGTCAGACAATTCAGGTCACGAAATGGCCGACCTGATCCCGGCGTGAAAGCACCGGGTCAGATGTCGGCCACCAGATGCCCAAGGCAGGGTCGTTCCAGACAAGTGTGAATTGGGAAGCCGGGTCGTAATAGGCGCTTTGTTTGTAGCTGAAAATCGCCCGCTCGCTAATTACAAGATGGCCGTTACCGAAGCCCGCGGGCACCAGAACTTGATGGCGATTGTGTTCCGACAGTGTAAACGCCGTCCATTGACGGTACTGCTTGTGGCCTTCGATATTGTTGATGACAACAAGGTAGAATTTGCCTTCCAGACAACTGATCAACTTGGTCGTGCGGCGGTCGCCGTGGATGCCGCGCAGCACGTTGGCGCTTGAGATCGAGATATCGTCTTCGACGAATCGCAGTCCGGATACACCGTGTGGCTCGAGCGCCGCCGTATACTCCCGCTCGTTATAGGTCATAGTGTACCAACCGCGGTGGTCTTCGAAGACCTCGGGCTTGATGAGCAGTACGCCGTCGAGCTTGGTTTTTTCGATATTCACGCTGGTTTCGCCTTCAGTTTAGGTCGTTGGCGGGTATGCAAAGGGAGCAACAGAGGTGTCAGATCAACGCCAATGCAAAAATCGAATTTAATCAATCTTAAGTTTCATTTTTTAGCGTGCGGCTCTGCGTGCAGGTGAGCGTCAGCATATAGTATAAAACTCTCGAAATGGTGAAGAGGGCGCTTACAGCAACTTCCCGCGCCGACCGCTTGTCGCTTGAACGGATTGGGATTTTAGGCCAGAACTGCCACCTTCTCGCGACCAATACGCGGGGAACTATGCGTTTTTTTTGGCCCTATCACCAATTCTTAAGCAGGTGAGGAAATTGGCATTGAATTCCTGCAATCGTCCGATTGCGTATCCCGGTTCCCTCTGATGTCCTCCGGCGTTATTAGCGTTCCGCTTGAGTTGATCTGCGACGGCCAGGGGCAGCCATTTCAATATTTAAATCGCGGCGATTTTACGCTTCACCGTCCTCTCCAATCATTGATATCTGGCGTGGGCGTCGAGGCCTATCGCTTAAACTTGGCGTATTGCGGGCGGGTGAGTAACGCTGTCATCTTTGGCAAAAGCTACGTCATGGCTGAGTCCAAGCATGTAGCGTTTGTGCATCAGTCACATAGAGATTACGTACCGCAGGAGTTTGCGCACTACTACAAGGCCCAGATCATCAACGATACTAGGCCGCGACCCTATGTTAGCGAGGAATGCTGTTTTTTGGGTGGTTATTCTGGGGATGCAAAATATTTCGGTCACTTCATTTTTGAATTCTTATATCGCCTAGCTGCGTTCGAAATGTCCGGTCTGCTTGAGCGATTTCCGGTTGCGGTGTTCGACGACGTTCCTGATTCCTGGCTCTCGTTTATCGAACTCTACGGCGTTCCAAAGAGCCGCTTGAAAAAGATTTCCCGGCTGCCGGCGCCGTTTTTTAGGAATGTCTGGACGGCCTCATGTCCCAATGCATTGTCCTCCGCCGGATATGCGTTCTGGGATGAGGGTATATTCCGGATGCGGGAAAGATTACTTGCCAATGCCATTAGCGCCGGTGACGCAGGACCAAAACGCATCTTTATCGGACGCCGTGACGCGACCCATAGAAAATTGCTGAATGAAGCTGAGGTATGGGCGTTCTTGGAAGCCAATGGCTTCGAGTATGTGGAGTTTGCCGGCAAACCAGCGGCTGAGCAGATAAGGCTGATGCGATCAGCCGAAATCGCTGTCGTGGTCTCGGGATCCAATGGCAGCCTAACCCCATTCGCTCCACGAGACTGCATCATCATCGATTTCCTGCCGATCCATATACAAGGCGGATTGGGGGCGAAGGGCTTTGCAGCCGTTCTGGGCCAAATCTATGAACGCATACCCGCTAGGATTGTCGATGATGGTTCAAAGGTCGGTTTATCTAACGACTTCGATGTTGATATAGAAGCCGTGCGTCGTGCCGTAAGTCTGGCAATCGAATTTAAAGGCGGCTCAGCAGTGGTGGAAAAATAATTGATTGCAAGACGTCACAATTGCCTTCGTCCGGTGGGCCAATGGTAACCACGCAAACTCATGAAATTGACAGCGTTACGCTGGAGCGGATTTGCGAAGAGCAGGGAGAGCCGTTTCAATGGCTCGCGCGCGCGACCGAGACCCTGCTGCGTCCGTTAAAGTCCTTAAGCGGCGTGACCGAGATGTCTATCCAGTCTGGTGCCATGTATTGCGGACGCGTTCGCGAGGCCATTGTCTTCGGCAAAAGTTATGTCAAAGACAGCCACGCGCGGGCGGCTTTTGCGCATCAGTCGCATCGGAACTATTTGCCGAAAGAATTTGCTCATTACTACAGGGAGCAGGTCATCGAGGAGGAACGACCTCGCCCGTATATAGCTGAAGAGTGCTGCTTTCTCGGTGGCTACTCCGGCGACACCAAATTTTTTGGCCACTTTATTTATGAATTCCTGTTTCGTCTGCCTGCCTTCGAGCGGTGCGGTCTTTTGGATAAGTTCCCGCTGGCGGTTTACGAGGGCGTGCCTGAATCCTGGCTATCGTTCATTGAACTGTTTGGAGTGCCGCGGGACCGCTTCCTTAAGGTGCCGCACCACCCGGCGCCGAAATTTCGCAGCGTGTGGGTAACGTCAGCTCCCATCGCGGCTTGGATTGAGGGCTATGCATTTTGGGACGATGGCATCATGGCCGTGCGCCGGAAGTTGCTCATGAACGCCGCGCCGGCAGGCTCGGTCGGGCCAAAGCGAATTTTCATTGGCCGCCGCGATACGGCGCACCGCAGGCTTCTGAATGAAGACGAGGTTTGGCGCTATCTTGAGGGCCAGGGATTCAATTATGTAGAGTTCGCAGGAAAGACCGCTGCGGAGCAGGTCAATTTGATGCGATCGGCCGAAATTGTCGTCGCGGTTATTGGCTCGGCGACCGCGCTGACGCATTTTGCCCCCACTGACTCCATCATTGTAGGAATCTTACCGGCCCATATGACCGGTGTGTTTGGTCCTATGGGTATCGCTGCGGTTTTGGGCCAAACCTATGACCGTCTGCCCCGGGCCGTGTCTGGTGACTGGCCCAAGGAAGGCGCAAATGCTGACTTTACCGTGGCCTTAAGCGACGTAAAGCAGGTTGTAGAAAAAGCCATCGATCTTAAGGAAAGCCAGCATTCCGCATCTAAAAGTTTACAAAGTCCCAACTAAGTCCCATTAGGGTCCGGTTCGGGCTGCCCAAGTCGGGAGCCTTCGGATAGCCTGACGCCTTCTGCAAGACCCCAAGCGGCGAGAACCTAACAATGAAAATCCTGATTACCG
Source organism: Fidelibacterota bacterium (assembly GCA_947476065.1). Lineage (GTDB taxonomy): Bacteria > Pseudomonadota > Alphaproteobacteria > Rhodospirillales > Rhodospirillaceae > SHVO01. Next base: position 47,389 of record CANJPG010000002.1, on the reverse strand, counting down.
GCGTGACCGGCATGGTCGGCAGCCACTTGGCCGAGTATGTCCTGGCCGAACACCGCGACGTTGAAATCCATGGCTTGCTGCGCTGGCGCAGCCCAAAAGACAATATCCGGCCTATCCTCAACCGCCTTAACTTGCATCTTGGCGATCTGCGCGACTTGAGCGGTCTTACCAACTTGCTGTCGCGTGTCAGGCCTGAGCGCATATTCCACCTGGCTGCTCAGTCCTATGTCGATCAAAGCTTTGCTGCGCCGATCGATACCCTCGATACCAACATTATTGGGACGGCGAACCTACTGGAGGCCATACGGCTCTCGAAGACGGACCCCGTTATCCACATCTGTTCGTCGTCTGAGGTCTACGGCCAAGTGCGCCCGGACGAGGTGCCGATTACGGAGAGCAATGTGCTGCGCCCAGCCAGCCCCTATGCCGTATCCAAAGTCGGCGAGGATATGCTCGGCCTTCAGTATTTCCTGTCCTACGGTATCAAGACGCTGCGCACGCGCATGTTCACTCACACCGGCCCGCGCCGTGGCAGCGTGTTTGCCGAAAGTACCTTTGCCGAGCAGATCGCCGAGCGCGAACTGGGCCTCGCGCAAGGGCCGATCAAGGTGGGTAACCTCGACAGCGTGCGCACAATCACCCACGTCAAGGATGCCGTGCGCGCTTACTGGACGCTTCTGGAGAAATGTCCGCCGGGAGAGGTCTACAACATCGGGGGCGAAGAAACCGCCACCATTGGCAAGATTCTGGACATTCTCAAATCCCATGCCACCGTTGCCGTGACGCATGAAGTGGACCCCGCGCGCTTGCGGCCTTCTGATGTGACGCTGCAGATCCCCGACGTTTCCAAATTCAGGAAGGCCACAGGCTGGGCGCCCACCATCTCGATGGAAGAAACACTGCTCGACCTGCTCAACTACCACCGCGTTCGCCTCAAGAGTCTGTACAGCAAATGAGCTTCGTAATTACACGCACGCCCTACCGAATCTCGTTTTTTGGCGGGGGGAGCGACTATCCTGAATGGTATTTGCAGAACGGCGGCGCGGTGCTGTCGACGTCCATCAATAAATACGTCTACATCACGGCGCGGCATCTGCCGAAGATCGGCGGCCTCGTCCACCGCGTCATCTGGCGCCATGTCGAGACCGTAGAAACATTGCACGACATTCTGCACCCGGCCGTGCGCGAAGGCATGAAGTTCCTGAACTTCGACGATTCGATCGGTTACGAGATCACCTATCAAGGCGACTTGCCGGCCCGCTCGGGCATGGGCTCGAGCTCGACGTTTGCGGTGGGTCTGATTAATGCCCTGCGGACGGTACGTGGCGAAAAGCCGAGTCCGCAGAGCCTGACGATGGAAGCCATCCACCTGGAGCGCAATTTGCTGGGCGACCGTGTTGGTTCGCAGGATCAGGCTGCCGCCGCCTACGGCGGCCTTAACTACATCGAGTTCGGTAAGGACAGCTCCATCAACGTCAAACCGATCAACTTGCCTAAGGTGCACTTCGATCGCCTAAATCAGCATCTGCTGCTGTTTTTTACTGGCCGCCAGCGCACGGCGTCCAGCGTCGCCGAGGCCGTCATCCGCAATCTGGGCGACCGCAAGGCCCAGGTCACGCGTATGCAGGCCATGGCCGCTGAAGGTGTCGGAATTCTGCAGAACGGCGACATCGAAGCCTTCGGCAATCTGCTCCATGAAGCCTGGACTTTGAAGCGTGGCATCAGTGATCAGGTCTCCACTGAGTTCATCGACCGCGTTTATACGTTAGCGCGCGAGAATGGGGCCTGGGGCGGCAAGCTACTGGGCGCGGGCCAAGCCGGGTTCATGTGTTTTGTCGTGCCGCCCGAGCGGCGCGAACAAGTTATTTCAAAGCTGGATGACATCGGCACTTTCGTGCCGTTCCAGCTGGGCACCTCGGGCACACAGGTCGTCTATTCGGCCGACGCTGCCGCAGGCGGTTAAAATGCCGCAGAAGGTGACGCCCGTCGCAACATCCATTGTGTTTGAATCACAATGGCTGCGGGTGGAGGCGCTTGATATGGGCGCCGCAGACCCTTCCCACGGCGACCCAGCTTATGTGCCCGCTCCCTATTACCGCGTGGTCGAGAATGCCGGGGTCATCTGCGTCTTGCTTTCGGCGGACGGCGATTTTGTCATGGTCCGTCAGCCCCGGCCGGTCGTCGAAATGTTTACCCTGGAGTTCCCCGCAGGCCGTATCGACGCCGGCGAGACACCCGAGCAAGCCGTGCGCCGCGAGGTCTTTGAAGAGACCGGAATGCGCCTCGCCCGGGTGCAATGCCTGGGCCAGACGGAGCCGATTCCAAGCCGTTTGCACACGCTCCAATCATTGTTTATTGGAGTGGCGGCGGCCGCCGTAACGCCGGTTAAGGAGCGGGGCCCGGAGATGGTCATTGTGCCGCGGGCGCAATTCCTAAGTGTTATCCAGCAGGAGGGCATGCACTGCCTGGTGGCTCTGGGGGCTATAAAATTGGCGGAATTGCTGTGGTCGATCGATATATTTAAAGCAAGTATTAACGAGATTAATCAACAATTTAGCGCAAACACTCACGGCGCGGAATGACGGCCCAGCGGGGAAGACGTGGCAAATACGCATAACGAGCGCCTAAAACGGCTGATCTATCAGACTTTGCTGATCCGCCGGATCGAAGAACGCGTGATCGAACTCTATCCATCGGACAAGATTCAAAGCCCGGTGCATTTGTCCATCGGCCAGGAGCCCGTGGCCGTCGGCCTGTGCGAGCCCATGACAGCGCGCGACGTGCTTTTCACCACCTACCGCGGTCACGCCTATTACGTCGCCAAGGGCGGCAAGCTGCCCGAGCTCATGGCTGAGTTGTATGGGCGCAAGGGCGGTGTCTCCGGCGGCAAAGCCGGCTCAATGCACTTGGCGGCACCCGAAGTTGGCATGATGGGTTCGTCCGCCGTCGTGGCCAGCACTATCCCCCATGCCGTTGGCGCAGCACTCGCAGCAAAAGTGCGCGGCGACAAACAGGCGATCATTACGATTTTCGGCGACGGCGCCATCGAGGAGGGGGTCTATCACGAGAGCCTCAACTTCGCGTCTCTTCACAAGCTGCCAGTGCTCTTCGTCTGCGAAAACAATGCGCTCGCCGTCCACACACCCCTGCGGGAACGCCAGGCTTTCGACATCGTAACGCACGCCAAGGCCTATAACATCAACACCACTGTCATCGAAGACGGCAACGATCTCATCAAGATCGCCGATACCAGCGCCAAGCTGCTTGAGTCCTTGCGTAGCGGCGGCGGGCCGGAGTGGCTGATGATCAAGACATACCGCTACAAGGAGCACGTGGGTCCCGGTGACGACTTTGATTCCGGCTACCGCAGCCGCGCCGAGATGGAAAAATGGCTCGCCACCGACCCGCTGTACCGCTGGGCCGATCTCGTCAAAGAGATGGAAGCCGATGTTAAGTCGGAAATCGACCGCGCCGTGGCCTTTGCCGAAGCCAGCCCGGCTCCGGGCCTTGCCGACCTTCTCACCGACGTCGAATAAGAAGCCGCACGCACATGACACATCAGGCACAACCGACGGCCCTTAGTTACCGCGAAGCTTTGTTCAAAGCGATGCACGACGCCATGGCGTTGCCCAATACGCTGGTCTTCGGCCAGGGCGTGAACGACCACAAGGGCATCTTCGGCACCACTACCGGTCTTGGCGAGAAATTCGGCAAGAACCGCATGATCGAAGTGCCGCTGGCGGAAGAAGGCGTGACCGGCATATGCATTGGCGCGGCGCTGAACGGCGCCTATCCGATCAATATCCATATCCGCGCCGACTTTGTTCTGCTGGCGATGAACCAGATCATCAATCTGGCCGCCAAGTACAAATACATGTTCGGCGGCTTGTTCGATGTGCCGATGCTGGTGCGTCTGGTTATCGGCCGTTCCTGGGGTCAGGGTGCGCAGCACAGCCAGAGTTTGCAGTCGTTGTTCGCGCATATTCCCGGCCTGAGGGTCATTATGCCCGCGAGTTCGGGCGCCATCGTCGATAGCTATGCCCATGCCGTGCAGCATCACCGGGGTCCGGTTATCAGCCTCGAACACCGTCTGATGTACGACCTGACCTTCGAGCGCGACCATGAGCCGACGGTTTTGGGTAAGACCCCGTTCTCCCAGCGCCGCGTGCGCAAGGGCAACGACGTAACCGTCGTCAGCACATCGATCATGAGCCTGGAAGCCCGCCGTGCCGCCGACTGGCTGGCCGACCGGGGCGTTTCCTGTGACGTCATTGATCTGCACTGCGTCTCGCATATCGACGCCAACGTGATCATGGAGAGTGTGGGCCGCACCGGCAGGCTCCTGGTGGCCGATACCAGCTGGCAGCCCTACGGCGTGGGTGCTGAAATCTGCCGCATCGTCTGCGAACGGGACCCTGGCGCGCTCAAGGCGCCGGTAGTCACCCTCGGCATGGCCGCGGCACCCTGCCCCACGGCTAAATCGCTGGAAGATATCTACTATCCAAACCTTACGACTTTGACCGATAGTATCGCCAAGCTCGTGCGCGGGAAGGCCGATCACGGCATAGAGCTGCCGCATGAGCGGTCGATGGCCGATGTGTACAAACGCTTCAAGGGCCCGTTTTAAAGATTCAATCCGATGAACACTCCGGCACCATCGTCGAATTCAGCAGCATTATCGCTGTCCCTCTACAAGACGCTGTTTATGACACGGCGTTGCGAGGAAACCATCGTCCGGATCTATCCCGACGACGAAATGAAGACGCCCATGCATATGTCCATGGGCCAGGAAGCCGTGGCGGTGGGTGTCTGCCGCGCGCTCGGCAATAACGGCGACGTCGTTGCCAGTTACCGCAGTCACGCGACCTATCTCGCGCAGACCGAAGACCACGGCTCCTTTTTCGGCGAACTGCACGGCCGCGTGAACGGCACGGCCGATGGCAAAAGCGGCTCGATGCATCTGGCCGACATTCCCAAGGGGATGCTCGGCTCAACGGGAATTGTCGCCGCGGGCATCCCTGTTGCCGTCGGCGCAGCCTTTGCCAACAAGCAGAACTCGCCCGGGCGCATCGCCGCGGCTTTTTTTGGCGACGGTGCCACTGATGAAGGCGTGTTCTGGGAATCCCTCAACGTCTCCTGCGCCATGGGCCTGCCGATGATGTTCGTCTGCGAGGACAACGATCTCGCCGTACACACGCGCAAATCCCACCGCCAGGGCTTTAATTCGCTAGTGGAAGTCGTCAAGAAATACCGGTGCTCAGTCTATGAAGACGACACCAACGATGTCGAAAGCATTTACGCGATGACCAGGTCCGCCATCGCGCAGATCATTGCCATGGGTACGCCGGCTTTCCTGAACGTCAAGACTTACCGCTATCTGGAACCGTGCGGTACGACGATGGACTCGGACGCACCTTATCGCCGCGCCGAAGAGGACGCTTATTGGAAAGGCCGCGACTGCGTGGCGCTGCAGCGTGCGCGCCTGCTGGCCAATGGCCTCGCCGAAAAAGACGTCGTGGCGGTGGAAAACGAGATCAACGCGGCCATCCTCGCCAGTGTCGCCGCTGCCAAGGCCGCCGCACACCCTACCCCCCAACAACTCTATTACGGGGTGTTCTATGAGGCGCCTTAGTTTCGCGGAAGCCATTCGGGAATGCCTGTTCCAGGAAATGGAGCGGGACCCGTCGGTGATCGTCTACGGCATCGGAGTTCCCGATTTTAAGGGCATTTTTGGCACGACCGTCGGCCTCGGCGAAAAGTTCGGCCCGCAGCGCTGCTTCGACACGCCCCTCAGCGAAGACATTATGACCGGCTTTGCCCTGGGCGCAGCGCTTAAGGGCCTGCGCCCGGTTCATATCCACATCCGCACTGATTTCCTTTTGTTGGCGATGAATCAACTCGTCAATATGATTTCCTGCCACAACTATATGACTGGCGGTCATACGCCGGTGCCCATTGTCATCCGCGCCATCATCGGCCGCGGCTGGGGACAGGGCGCGCAGCACAGCAAAAGCCTGTTCAACTACTTTACGCACATTCCCGGTTTGAAGGTGGTGGCGCCCGCAACGCCGCGCGACGGCAAAGGCCTGCTGGCGGCCGCGATTCGCGACAATAACCCGGTGGTGTTCCTGGAACACCGTTGGCTGCACTGGATCGAAGACGACGTTCCCGAGGAATCCTACGAGACGCCAATTGGCGTTGCGCAGACTTTGCGCGAGGGCTCCGACCTGACGATTGTTGCGACATCCTGGATGGTTATCGAGGCCGTGCATGCCGCAAAAATTTTGGCCGGTGTGGGCATCAACGTCGAGGTCATCGACCCACGCACGTTGGCGCCTATGGATATGGCGCCGATCATCGCTTCGGTCAAAAAGACCGGTCGTCTGCTCATTGCCGATTACGACTGGCTCAATTCCGGCCTCAGCGCCGAGATCGCCGCTGACGTGGGCGTTGCCTGTTTCGGCAGGCTGAAACAGCCGATCGAGCGCGTCGGCTTTGCGCCCACGCCGTGCCCCACCGTGCGTACCCTTGAGAACCATTTCTATCCCAATGCCGAGACAATTGTGCGGATGGCCGAGAAGATGCTGCAGCGTGCGCCGATGGACTTAAGCGGCGTAGACTTCTTCAGCCACGAGCGGCGTTTCCGCGGGCCCCTGTAAGCCGGACCATTGCTGCCTTTAAAGAAGGAACTGGTGCTTCGTGACCTCTCGTCTGACCCTCAAGGAATTCGCCGATCTGTTCGGCATCGACGCGTCCACCATGCCGCAGGTCTGCGTCGACATGATCAACAAGGGTACCTGGGGCTATGCGCCGTACCCGACGCCCGAGCGCGACCAGATCATCCTGGATTTCCTGCGCCGCATCCGCGACCGCCAGTTCTCCTTCGTGACCGACGGCGATAAAAAGCGCTGGATCGAAGGCTGGGGCGAAAACCTCAAGGGTTTCCAGCAGTCCTCGGGCGATCTCGACGCGCTGCTGCCGAAGTATATCCGCCCCAACATGCCGGTTCGCCTGTTCGGCGACTTCGTGAAGACCGAAGACCCGTTCTTTGAAAAGCACTGGTACGAAGTTTTCCGCGAGTGGCTGTTCCTGACTTTCTTCAAGGGCTTTGATCACATTTTTGAATTCGGCTGCGGCTCGGGCTTCAATGTCGCCCGTCTGGCTGAGCTGTATCCCGCGGCCACCGTGCACGGCCTCGATTGGGCCGAGCCGTCCGTGGAGATCGTCGAAAGCCTGCGCAAGGTGAAGGGTTTGAAGACCCACGGCCATCTGTTCGACTTCTTCAATCCGGACTACAGCATCGAAATCCCCAAGAATTCGGTGGTCGTTACGGTCGGGGCGCTCGAGCAGACCGGCGAGAACAACGCCAAATTCCTTGAATTTCTGATGAAAAAGCGCCCGGCTTTGGTGGTGCACGTTGAGCCTACCTATGACTGGTATGATCCCAACTCGCTGATCGACCATCTGGCGATCACCGCCCATGAGCTCCGCAACTTCTGGCGCGGCTATCATCCGCGTCTGATGAAATTGAAGGACGAGGGCAAGGTCGAAATTCTCAAGACCAAACGCGCCTTCTTTGGCAGCCTCGTGCTGGAAGGCTACTCACAGACCATCTGGCGTCCGGTTTAAGGCCGCGACATGGATCTTGGCCTCACCGGAAAACGGGCACTTATCACCGGAGGAAGCCACGGCATTGGGCTGGCGACGGCAGAAGCGTTTGCCGCTGAGGGCTGCGACGTCGCGATCTGCTCGCGCAGCAGCGAGCGCCTGTCCGAAGCCGCCCAAATTCTAAAGCCCTTTGGACGCCGCCTCATCACTGATGTCTGCGACGTCCATTCAGGTCCCGCCATTAACGCCTTTTGCGACCAAATCCTCGCGGCTTGGGGCGGTGTGGACATCCTCGTCAACAACGTCGGCGGCGGCGGCCGCTGGGGCAAGCCACAGGTTGAGGACACCGACGAAAAAGTCTGGATTGAAGTCTACGAAAAGAACGCCCTCGCCGCAGTGCGCTTCACGATGCGGCTGCTGCCCGTCATGCGCAAACAAAAGTGGGGCCGCGTGGTAACGGTCACCTCGCGCCTTGGGCGCGAAGGCGGCGGACGGCCATGGTTCAATATGGCCAAGGCCGCTCAGACGAGCATGATGAAGACGCTGGGCATGAACCATGACCTGGCGGGCGACGGCATCACCTTCAACAGCGTGGCCCCTGGCAACATCATGATTCCAAATACCGGCTGGGAAGAGGAAATGAAACGCGACCCCGAGGGCTACAAGAAATACGTCGCCCAGGAATGTCCGTTGGGACGTCTTGGCACGCCCGAAGAAGTGGCGGCGGTAATTGCCTTCGTATGTTCCAAGGCGGCAAGCCTGGTGAATGGCGCCGCCATTGCCGTCGACGGCGGGGAGAGTCGCGCGTTCTAGAAGCTTCTACTTTTTGACAAGAATATCCGCCGATGCCGCCGGGCTCGGCGAAATAAAGAAACTCATCTCGTCGTGCAGTGCCAGGATTTCCGCCACGAGGTTATCCGGCAGTGGGCCTTTATCGATGGCGTGGGCATTTTGCGACACCTCTGCCTCGGTCAGCATGCCCGACAGCACCGCGGCGATTCCCGGCACAGAAATGCAGAAGCGCAGCGCCGATTCGTAGAGCGGACCGCAGCCGTGGCGTTCAACCATTGCGGCAAGCTGTTCACTGCCCTCGATCCATCTGGCACGTTGCTCAGGTGACCACGCCGCGCGATGATCGCCCGCCGCAAAAACCGTGTCGCGGCGGATGAGGCCCGAGAGAAACCCAAAACACAGCGGCGTGCGTGCGAGCAGGCTTTGCCCATGGGATGCCAAGCCGGCCAAGAGCCCGCTCCGCGCGACGCGGGTATCCATCATGTTGAAGTTGGCCTGCAGGGCTGTCAAATCAGGATGGCCTACGAGGGCCTGTGCCTCCTCGGGCGAGCGAACCGAAACACCAATGGCCCGAACTTTGCCTTTGGCGACCATCTGCCGCAGCGTCTCTAGAATGTCTGGACGCGTCTGCAACCAGTCGAACGGCGGATTGTGCAATTGCAGCAGATCGAGGTAATCGGTCTGCAAGCGCTGCAGGCTGCCATCCAGGGATGCCGTTAGACCCGCAGGCGAAAAGTCCGACGGTCCGGTATAGGACGGCCAGCCGACCTTTGTCGCGATCACGACCGAGCTGCGCTCGCCGGAAAAGGCGCGCCCGATCAGGCTCTCGCTATGACCCGCGCCGTAGACATTGGAGGTGTCGAAGAAGGTGATGCCCAAGGCCAACGCGTGGCGCAGGGCCCGCAGGGAAACCGCATCGTCCGTATCGCCATATGACGTAGGGCCATCCGTGCGCCCACCAATGCCCCAGGCGCCGAAAGCCAGCACTGAGACTTCAATGTCGGTATGGCCTAGCCGGCGGCGTCTCACGACGACCTCGCATGAATGCTTGGAATGGCGCCGTTAGTAGTGACCGGCGAGCTGCCGTTCAACAACCCGGTTGGTATAGAGGTAGGCGCCTTTTTTGTTGCCCCACCACACCACTTCACGGGCCCAACGCTGCAGATCGTCGTAGTGCGCCGCGGCGCGGTTGATGTGAACGGTCGTGGGTTTGCGCGTGATGGGCACCATGCGCCCCGTGCGCACGCCGTTGTAGAAAGTGATCAGGTCATGATCCAGATCGACGCTGATATCGGTACTGACGAAGGGCTGCTTGATTAGGGCGAGGTTGAGTTTCAGCGCGTCCGACAGCGTGTCGTGGGTTAGCTTGTCGGCATCGGCCGGCAGATGGCTGCGCAGCAGACGGCCGCCTTCTTCATAAAGGTCCTTGAGGCGCCCTTCGACCGACAGGCGGATGAACATGTATTCGTCGGCCGGCCAATAGATACCGAGGTATTCCTTGGAATAGACATACTCGGGCCCGCCGTCTTGGATGGACTTGGCTTCTTTGAGGAAGAAGTCGCGGATTTCGGCGATCAGGGGATATTCCTTGGCATCGACGTTGATAAAAGATTCGATCAGCTCGCCGTAGCTGATGGAGGTGCTTTCATGCAGCACCATCAGGGGAATCTGCATCAGCTTGTCGAAGTGCAGGAAGGCCGTCATCCAGCCGAACGCGCGCGTGCGGCGCCACTCGGCGAGCGGCGTCGACGCGGTGCAAATCACCAGATCTTGGAATTCCGGCATATCGTCGTCGAGCACGATGCGTTCGCCGTGGATGTTGATGATCTCGGATCGGACGGTCTTGATGCCGTACTTCTCGCGGTAGATCGGGCTGCCCATCTCGGCGTTGGGAAGGATCGACAGGTTGTTGAACTGAATGCGGTTGTGCTGGCCATTTTCGATCAGCCGGCTGACGCCAGCGACGAAGCTTTGATAGGTCTCACCGGGCAGGCCCAGAATCAAATCGCTGTAGGTTTCCACGCCGTCGATGGTGAAGCGCTTTTGCAGCTCAGTGTAAGTCTCGATCGAGATGTTGTCTCGCTTGATGGCCTCGAGGGTGGTCATGTCGACGCTCTGCATCGACAGCGCAACGCCCTTGTTCAAGCCGGCATCGGACAGAATTTTCTGGGTAAGATAGGCGCGTTCCGTGGCATTCTTAGTGTTCTGTACCGAGAGCGCGTTCGGATAGCCGGTTTCTTTTTTCACCTTGGCGACGTATTCGGCGATCTCGACGTCGCGCTTCTGAATGCCGAAGTTGGCGTCGCAACAGAAGATATATTCGATCTTCTTGGCGGCAAACCAATCAGCTTCCGCGAGCAGGCGGTCGATGCCGAACTTGGTCACCTTGCCGGCGGTCGCCGAACCCCAGTCGCAGAACGTGCAGCGGAACGGGCAGCCACGGTTGGTTTCCCACAGACCGATCCAAGCCTCGTTGGTGTTGGCGGCCATGATGGTGTCGAAGGTGCCTTCCAGGAAGGGCGAGGGAACCTCGTCTAATTCCTTGAAGCGTTCGCGTGCGGGTGTGCGCACATAGGAGCCGTTGGGGTCGATGAAACTGACGCCGGCGACATTGCCCCAGGAGTTGTTGGGATAGGTGTTTAGAATGTCGAGGAAGGTGCGCTCGCCTTCGTTGTGAACGGCGACATCGACGAAGCTGTGCTTGCGCAGCCACTCTTCGGGGAAATCGGGCACATGTGGCCCGCCGACCAGCACCAGAATATTCGGGTTGATCAGTTTCAGGCGCCGCGCGATCTCCATAGAGATCTCGTGATTCCAGACATACAGGCTGAAGCCTACAATGTCGGCGCCGCGCAGGTGATCGACGGCCTTGCCGATAGCCTCGCGCTTGTAGATGGCCGGAAGGAAGTTGAAGCGCTCCGGGTTCGGCGCGTTCTTTTCCGTATAAACCTGCAGGAGACCGACGGAATAGGGCAGGTAGTTCTGGCCTGAGAAGCTGTTGTTGATCTGCACCAGTCCGATATTTACTTTTTTATCAATCGATCCGCTCATCATGAATTCCAGATTGCGCCAGGTGGCGGTTCAAATAGTGTTGTCTGCAGGGTGCCGCCAGGGGCTGCTACTCAAGTGATCTAACTATCTCACATAATCGGCGAAATTGGCGGATTCGTCCAGTGGCCCATGGTCTGCCGGAGAGGCTAATAACGTGTTAAAACAGCCCCGGAAATAAGAGGAAAGCTGATGTTTAAAGGGCGTATCTGTCTGGTTGCGGGAGCTAGCGGTTTTCTAGGCGGCGCAATCGCGCAGCGCCTGCTGGGGGAGGGGGCGATTGTTCGCGGCGTTAGGCGCACCAAACCGCCGACATTCACTCACCCCGAGATGACTTGGGAGCAAGCGGATCTGCGCGACCCGGCAGCCTGCGCGCGCGTGATGGAGAGCGTGGATTTCCTCTTCATTTGTGCCGCCAACACGGCCGGCGCCAAGATGATCCGCGAGACGCCAATGGCCCACGTGACGCCCAACGTCGTGATGAACACGCACCTTCTCGAGGCAGCCTATGCGGCGGGCGTGAAGAAGGTGCTTTTCCTCTCAAGCGGGGCGGCCTATCCGACCCTTGATGGCGCGCCGCTCAGCGAAGACGATATGTTCAAAGATGACCCGCCGGACGTGTATTTCCACGCCGGCTGGATGAAGCGCTACGCTGAAGTGTTGTGCCGCACCTATGCCGAGAAACTTGCACGTTCGATGCCTTGCGTCGTTGTGCGTCCGTCAAATGTCTACGGCCCGGATGACAAGTTTGATTGGGACCGCTCCCATGTCACCGCCGCTCAGATTCGCCGGGTTATCGAGCGCCAGGCGCCGATTACGGTTTGGGGTACGGGTGAAGACGCCCGCGATCTGATTTTTGTCGATGACTTTGTCACCGGCGCACTCGCGGCCTTTGCCGTTGATCAGCCGTTCTTCTGCGTCAATATCTGTGCCGGCCGCACGTATACTGTTCGAAATATCATCGAGACGGCGCTTGCTGCAGACGGTTATGCCGATGCAAAACTCGTCTTCGATTCCTCAAAGCCGAGCACAATCGCTAAACGTGCGTTTTCACCCAAGCTGGCACAAGACCGTTTGGGTTTTAACGCCACGATATCGTTGGCCGATGGAATCAGGCGGACAATCGCGTGGTATCGGGCCGCGCACAAATAGCGATCTACATTCCCATCTTGCGGCGCGGCACGACCGGCGTGCCGGTCACCACGGCCATGAGATGCGCGATCGTTGCGAGCGATGTCACGACCAGCACGAGAATGAGCAGCCTGTAGGGCAGCAGCTTGGGTTTCAGCGGATCGATCGGATTGCGGGCCTGCACAAGGCAAAAGAGCAAAAAAGCGAGCTGGCCCACCAACAGGCCAATAGTGATGGTAAGACTCATGAGAAGATCCGATCAGAGCAATCAGCGCAGATGACTAGGGCGTTTCCGGTTTAACAGGCTCTCCCGGGTCACCCTGCTGCCAAGTCACAAACCGCTTATCAATCAGTGACCGCAAATTATATGAAGCGATTTGTGACACAGCCATAACCTGTCGGAAGCAAAAGGCGGCTTTCTCGTAATCCATGGGCAAGGCACGCCCCGAAGAGTACATGTAGCCCAATTCGATGAAGGCGTCAGGGATGCCGCCTTCGGCGGCGCTCTTGAAGTGCGGCAGGGCCTGCTCCCAGTCTTTATTGAACCCGGCGCGGCCTTTGGCCATCAGTTCGCCGAGCCAGTACTGTCCCGCGGGAGACCCGTTTCGGGCGGCCCGCCTGAACCAATCTACGGCCTGCTTTTCATCTTTTTCCACCCCCGAGCCGCCCAAGTAGGCCACGCCCATCAAAAACGCAGCGTGGCTTTGGCCTTTTTTCGCGGCCTTGCGGAACAGCGTGACGGCCTTATCGACATCAGTATCGGGCGCCGCGGCCGGGTCGTGGTCGGGCGACGGCGCATATTTCAGGCCCAGCAGCATTATCGCGTCGGCATTGCCTGAATTGGCGCGCTTGGTCAGTTCGTCCAAGCTCAAGGCATCGAGCGCCGCGTCATAGGGTAACGGGCGGTCGGCTTTTGCGACCGGACAAAGATTTGGGCCCGCCGCGGCAGAGGCTTCGGTTTTTACAGGCCCCGCTGCAATCGAAGCCATGCAGGTGAATGACCAGAAGGCACCGGCCAGACCGAGTAATTGCAGTGGACGCAGGTATGATGAATCTCTGTACATGGATCAGCTCGTTATCACTAGGGTTGGGCTGTGTGTATTACTGGGCTGCTTTGATGGCGCCGTTCTCGTCGACGGCCGTGACGGGGATATCGTGTGCCCATTCGCCGAGGCGGTTCTTGAAGGCATCTAGAACTGCGCGCGAGGTCTCGGGGCCGTCAATGATGTAGGGCGTGAGGATCACGATCAACTCGGTGCGCGTCAGGTTGTTGGACTGATTCTTGAACAGGTTTCCGAGGATCGGAATGTCCTTGAGGTAAGGCACCCCAGAACTGCCGGAGTTATAGTTTTCGGTGATCAATCCGCCGAGAAGGGCCGTTTCACCGTCGCCCAGCGACAAAGTCGTTTGGATACTGCGCTGCTGAATGATCGGGCTGTCGATATCCGAGACGTTGTTCACCGCCGCTGAACTGACTTCCTGGGATATCGTCAGCTCAACGCGGCGGTTTGAATTGATGGTCGGCTTTATGCTGAGATTGATGCCAGTGCTACGATACTGCACGTCCTGAAGAATGTTGCTTGTGCCGCCAACTGTGCCCGTGGGGGCCGTTTGCTGGGTCGTGACGATGGGAACCTGCTGTCCGACCTGGATGCTGGCGGCGTTACCGCTGATGGTGACCAGGCGCGGCGTAGACAGAACTGTTATCCGCGAATTTGAAGCCAGTGCATTGAGATTGGCGCTAATTTGCCCACGGCTGCGCAATAAGGTCGCGAACAGGCCGGTATCCGAGCGTACCTGATTGTTGTTGGGCGCAAGCTTTGCGCCATCATTGAAGCCCAATACCACGCCGAGTGATTCGGTCTTGTCGAGGGTAACTTCAGCAACGGTGGCTTCGATAAGCACTTCTAGGGGCGCCCGATCCATTTGTACAAGTAGATTGCGGAACTGCGCGTATTCTTCAGCAGTGCCCTGGAAAATTATCGCATTGCGGGTCTCGTCGACGATGAGCTTCTGCTTCACACCGGAGATTGCCGGTCGTGAAGTTGTGCTCCCCTGGCTTTGCTGCATGTTAGTGCCGAGGCTGCCGGTGGCCCCGGTGGTAGCTGCTCCCCGGCTTGCCTCGGCGGCAACGATGGCGGGCTCCTGGCCTAAAACTTGTCCTATCAGCGCCGCAATCTTGCTCGCCGATGCGTTTTCGACGGGATAGTAGAACATGCTCTGTGTGTTGATCGTTTGCGACGGCTGATCCAGATCGGACGCCCACTTCAACACGTGTTGCAGCGTGGTTTCATTGGTCGAGAAAACGATGATCGTATTCAAGGCCTCGATAGGAATCATACGGATGGCCGCCGTCGCCGTCGCCCCATTGGTCACACTGTAGCCTTCAGCCGAAAGCACGGTGACCAGCTGCTCGACTAGCTTGCCGGCGCTCCAAAAAGCCGGGGTGATTTTCAGGCTGTGGCTGCCGGCCATGGTCGGCTGATCGAGGATTTCGAGCGTCTCCAGGGCGGCATTGATGTCTTCGCGCTTGCCCATCAGCAACAGGCCGTTGGCATTGCCGAAGCCACTGAAGCGCACGCGGTCGCGCAACGCCAGCTCCAGCCAGCCCTGCATGAAGGCGCTCTGCACATTGTGAATAGGGGCAAAGTAAAAAATCGGCCGCTGGTCGCCCGGAACGGTGGACAGCGCGCGGTTGCGTACGATTTGCGGCACGTCGGCCTTGGCCGTGGCAGCCTCGATAATACGATAAACCTTGGTGTCGCTCTGGTAGATAACCGACAAACCGTTATTGGCGAGCACTTGGCGGATAACCTGGAAGAACTGCTCCGGCGGAAGCGGCTCGGGAATGTTAAGCGTAATCAGCTGCTCACGGGTCGCGACCGCGCTGTCAATGTCGAAGGGCACCTTGAGCAATTCGCCGAACACCGCATTGACGAAAGCGGGCAGCTTTATACCCTCGAAGCTGACGCCAATATTCTCGCCCGTCAGGCGCGGCGGTGTGCTGCTGGAGAAGGGTTCTGCCAATGTGCGTCCCACCGGCGGCGTCAGGCCTTCCGACGAGGAGAGGGCTGTGCGTTTGACCTCGTTGCCCGAGAGCATGGTGAACTCCCGATCTTTCGAGGCCTGCGGTACGTGGAGCGGCTTTGGAAGATGTGGTTGGCGCTCGGCGCAGCTGGCAAGTGCGCAGGCTGCAACTGCCATGCACATCCGTCCAAAGCGGGCTCGGGTAAAAGTCGGGGGTACAGTTCTCAGCATGTCTACTTCTTCTCTGGTTTGAACAATTTGATCTCCTGCTGGGTGCCGGAGACATCAATTTGAAGCGAGCCATGGCCGACCGCGAGGACTTTTTCTCCGTTGGGGAGAACGTCGCCTGCCGCCGCGCGCTGCACGCGCTTGCCGTCACTCAGCAAGATGACGGCAGCATATGATTTGCCCGCCTGAACGGTACCGATAAGCTTCCAAGCCTGTTTTGGGGCTTCCTTGACGGCAGATTGTGGCTTCTTGCCGCCCTCCCAAATGTCCAAGGCCGACAACATAGCGCGTTCCGGGCCGATGTAAGCCGGCGCCCAATTGGGAACCGACCACGTTTCCTTCAGATTGGGATTGTCGATAGTGCGCGTCGCCTGAAAAAAGCCGTTCATCCAGCCAATAAAAGCAAAGATCATCAACGCGGCTGCATGCGGCAAAAACGCCTTTGCGTCGGGCAGGCGCAGACGAACCTTTGCCAGGACCTGCTGGATCATGGCTTGGCCCTGCCGGCATTTGCATCATTCGTGCGGATAAAGGTCGATACGTCCATTTCGAGGCGGCTGTTGGCGCCGGCGCGGACGATAAAGCGGTCCACCACCATAAGTTTTTCCGCTTCGGCTACGTCGCCCAAGACCTTCATGATCACAGATTGGTCGAAGGGCGCGATGACCTTGGCGGTCATACGCTGCAAACCGGCGAGGGTCGAGGTGGTTTGTCCGTCGCGTCCGACCGCCGGGCTGCGCGTGATTTGGATCTGCTGCGGCGCGCCGCCGTAACTTGTGAAGCGATTGCGCAGCCACGATTCAAACCCGGCCTCCGCCAAACCCGGGGTAGGGGCATCCCATAGGCGCACGCTGAGTTGTGTTTTCAAGGCTTGAGTGGTTTCAAGACGCTTCGGCCATTGATCGCCTGTTACCTCGGCTTGAAGACGCGTCATAGCCGCCCGTGACTTCGACAACTCCTCGCCTTTGCGCGATGTCAAACTCCAGAAACCAAACAGCAATGACAGCGCCACGAGCACCACCGCGCCGCCCGACAGTAGCACGAGGCGTTCGTTGCTCACCGCCTCCTGGCTGATGTGGCGCCGGAGGTAGGCGAGCGCTGGTGTGAGGGAGTTGGAAAGGTTCATCGTGTTATCGGTTCGCCGTCTTGGTTTGTTTGGGCAATACGTCCATGCGCATGGTCATCTGTCGGTCCTGTCCGCCGCGCGAAGCGGCGACGTTCGAGAAGGCGCCGCTTTTTTCGAAGGCGGTGATGACGACGGTCGCTTCAATATCGCGTTCGGATCGAACTGTGAACGAAAGCGACCCCACGTCGTAATTCCACTCAAGTATTTTTACGTTGAGTCCCTGAAGAAGTCCGAGCGCGGTCGCCATGACTTCGAACTGACTGGGGTAGACTTCGAGGGCGAGGTAGTCTTCGATTTCGTCGAGATTGGCAATGGCTTCGCTCCGCAGCTTACGGATGCCCTGCGTTTCAACGGACAGGGTTTCCATATTGTGTTTCACGCGCGCATTCGAAATTGCGAGCGTCAAATACTCGGCGCTCAAATACATAAAGGGTGCTGCAACCATCACGCCGATGGCGATGGCGTAGCGGGGATCCTCGAGCACGGCAAGGGTGCCGCCGAGATATCCTTCGTGGCGTATCCACGGGGTTTCAAGAAAAGGCGCGGGGTCCGGCTCCGGCACGTCGCCGCCGTTCTGGTCCAGAGGCATTCCGGCCGAGCGCAGAAACATGTTCCATTCCAGCTGAGTGGGTTTTTGCGACCACCACCTGCTGAAGGTCAGAAAACCGTCTCGCCACACCTGAGCCTCAAACCCCTCGATCGCCGCTACCAGCCGAACGCCGTTCTGCAGCGGCGTGCGCATGAAGGCTTCGGGATAAACCGTACAGCGGCGCTCGTTGAATCCTGCTTCAGTGATATCTTTCTTCACCTCGTCGTCGTTCCAGGCATAGACGCTGGCGCGGCTGCCGGACCAATGAGCGACGTACTTCACATTGGGAAAGGGCGCCCAGCGCCGCACCTGCACGCGCAGCAACGCCTTCTTCTTGTTCTCCGCAACGTCGGCGGGGAACGTGAATACGCTTTGTCGCGTCGCTTTACGGCCAAGAACCCACAGAACACGGTTATTGGAGTTTGAGCGGTTTTCCGTCTGGCCCGGTCGGTATATCAATACTCTCGGGGGTTGGGAAAACAGCTTCTGGGTCGAGGTGATCCAGCGCTGCGCGGTACTGGGCAGGGATTCTAATCGCATAATCAATTCGCCATGGTCGCGTTTGTGAGACGGGTTCTAAGGTTAAAGAAAAACGCCCGTGCTGGCCGGATATCTTGTCGATCATATCGACCACCACGCAGTTTCCGGGAACAAAAGTATAAAAGAACGGCTCATCGGCAATCAGCAGATCTGCTGCCGCCGCAAACTCTCGACTATTGCGGAACGGTTTGTCATTGCGCCGCTCCATCACCTGATCGGCCTTATCGCGGGTCATGCCGCGCACGTTGGCGACAAGCGCGTTGACCGGCGCGTTGTTGGGATTGAAGCCGGCGGTTTGGCAGGTTGTGAAAAGCGGTGAATTCATATCCGAATCCCAGAGCGCTCCAAGCTTGTCCCATCCCATGATGCGTTGTGCTTCCAGGGGCGTGAGCAAAAAAGTATTGCTGGGCGGAAGCAGACCAAGCCGGGCGTACTCTGTCTTCTCAGCGCCTGCCAGCCGCGTAAAGTCGTCTTCGTCGACATAGTCGAGTAGCATGTCGATCAGGCGGTTGGCTTGCGTCTCCGGTATGTCGAAGGACGTGAACATCCGCCGTAGGTTTTGCGGGGTTGCGATGTTCAGGTTGAACAAGCCGGTCCCGTCGTAAACGGTGACGACCATGTTTGGCTCACTCTCGGAAATATAGGGGCGTCCGTCGAACTTGATATACCGGCCGGAATCCGAGGGGCCCGCTAGCACCGAGTTGAAATCGTTGATGTTCGCAAATGCCATCTTTGCCCCGACTTCCAGCCCGCGAAAACTGGTTGGTCGGGTTCCCATCAGAAAAACTAATTCGTTGCGCAGATTGGATTGAGCTAGCTCCAATTGGGTGCGCTGGGCTAGAGCCAAGGAGTTCGCGACAGTTTTGCCCACCCAGACGTTCAGCGTGGCGGCCAGCAATCCCATTATGGCGATCAGCCAAAGGGTCAGGGGCAGGATAAAGCCGCGCGCGCGCGCAGCACGCCTGTAGCCGACGCAGCCATAGTGGTCGTCACAATATTTTGCGTCCGCCAAGCTCATTTCAGATCCAGGAGTTTTCCGCCCAATGTGCGCGTCAGACGAAGTGTCTCACGGCGCAGGGTGGCGGTCACTGAGCGCATAATGTCGTACTAGACGCGGCCGACCGTAAGGACATCTCCTTCTATTTCTTAGTTAATTTGCTGTAACTGCGGCACGTTCGCAATGTGGGCGTGTAGGGCTTCTCGTACACTTTCTAGAACGTCCGTCCAATGTCCGGGCTGCGATTGACGGAAAATCGTCGCGTTAGGGTACCAGGGAGTGTGGTCCAAACCATGCATCCATACCCATAGGTTGCCCCCCGTCGCTGGGACCAACACCCAGGTCGGACATCCCGTCGAAGCCGCCAAATGTGCCGTTGTGCTGCTGACTGAGATTACAAGATCGCAAGCCGCAGCCAGGGCCGCCACGCCTTCAAGGTCGTGGGTGAGGTCGAGGTCGGGGATATGCGTCAGGGAGACCCCGGTTTCTGAGGCAAGCGCGGCGCGCGCGGTGTCAGTATCGCCATACTGCAGATCGACGAAACGCACGCCCGGCATGGTCAAGATCGGAATCCACTGCCCCAAATTAATACTCTTCTGGCGACCGATTTTCGGATTGATGCTGGCCCAGGTTATGCCGACGATGGCGCGGGGGTTGCCCTCTTTCAGCAGGGCCCGGTAGTGAGCTTGGCGTTCTGCGTCGGGGCGAAGATACGACGCTCGTTTCGGAAAACTTGCAGCGTCGGGGCGCAACCAGCGTCCAAGATTGGCCAGCGGACTATGCCAGCTAATCTCAGCACTTTGCGTTGCTGGATCGGGCGGACTGCGGCGTGCGATTGCCTTGGCGCCGGGGAACGAACGCTCGAATAGCCCGGTCAATCTCTTGTCGGTTTCTATGACCACATTCTGACCGCGGGCGATCAAATCCGGAATCATGCTGGCGTAGAGAATTTCATCACCAACACCCTGCTCGCCCCATACCAAAACAGTTCCGCCGTCCTGACCTTGCCAAAGCGGGTAAGGGAAGTCGCGCCATGCTTGGCCCTTGCGCCATCGGCTTTCGTAAAGCTTCCAGCCCTCGGCGAAATTACCGCGCATGAGCATCAGCAAGGCGGCGTTCTGCTCCGCTTCCGCAAAGTCGCTTTTCAGGTCTTGCGCGCGCTTATAGCTTTCAAGCGCCTCCTCTTCGCGGCCCAGCTTTTGAAGCGCCACGCCCTCATTGTGTCGCGCTTCGGCCATCGATGGTTTTAGCGCAATAGCCGCCGCGTAGCTGTCTATGGCCGCATCGAGTTGGCCACTGTCACGCAGCGCTGCCCCAAGGTTGTTATGAGCAACTGCATCCTGGGGGTTGAGGGCGATGGCCTGGCGGGCATGCGCAATGGCTTGGTCGATATGTCCCTGGTCATGCAGAATTGTCCCCAGATTGACGTGGGCCTCAGCAAGGTCGGGGCTGATGGAAAGTGCCACGCGAAAACTTTCCACGGCGGCATCAAGAAGGCCGCAGTCCTTGAGCAGCGTGCCCAGGTTATAATGGGCGCGGGCATGGCGGGGGTTGAGTGCAAGGGCACGACGGTAAGATGCCTCGGCCTCGTCGCGACAGCCTCGGCTCTGGAGGATACTGCCCAAGCTGTTGTACGCCGGGGCGCTAGTAGGCTCGAGCGCGATTGCCTGCCTGAAGTGGGCTTCGGCTCCATCTAGTTTGCCCAACCGGGCAAGGCTGCTTGCTAGCGCAAATGCCGCCCCAAAAGACTTAGGCTCGAGTGCAATGGCCTTCGTTAGTATCTCGGCCGCTTCCGCACTGCGGCCCAACGTTTCGAGTACTACGCCCAGATTGGTAAAATAGGTGGCTTGGGGGCCGCTAAGCTGCAACGCCCGTTGAATGGCTGGAACTGCTTCCTCCGGCCGCCCTCGTTGATGTGATATCAGGCCCAGGAGGTGCCAGGCATCGGCGTGGCCAGGCGTATGGGCCAGGACGGCCCGGTAGCCGCGCTCGGCTTCATCCAAGCGACCCGCGCTATGGGCGGCGAAAGCCTCGCCAAATTCGTTCACGCCTGCCATCCCTAACTTTCCGTCATGCCCGCAAAAGTATATTGAAGCGCCCTATGCCCCTGTTTCACTGTGATCGCCGGGGCTGCAAAGTCCGGTTTAAATTACCATGTTTCGTGCACGGCGATCTGCTCCATACATAAACCCGCTAGCCGGAAGAAATTAACACCCACCATGACACGTAAGGCGCCAGTCTCATCCCTTGCAGCAACTCAAAAGGCTGGCGCCATCGCGTCGACGCTGGCGATGGGCAGGGCGCACCACGCCCAAGGGCAGCTAAGACTGGCGGAGGGATGCTATCGCCAGGTGTTAACGTTGGATTCCAACAATGTCGACGCCGTCCATCTTCTGGGCGTTGTGGCGTTGCAGTCGAATGCGGCGGAGGAGGCTGTCCGCCTCATCAAACGTGCAGCGCGCAAAAGTCCATTTGATCCCGCGATTTTTGTAAACCTGGGTGCCGCATACCGCAAAGCTGGGCGGTTGAAAGAAGCCCGCGAGGCCTATGAAGAGGCGGTAAAACTCAAACCGGATTTGGCCGAAGCGTATTTCAATCTCGGCAAAGTGCTTTTCGCACTCGAGGATGCCGACGCCGCGATCGCGGCCAGCCGGAAATGTCTGGCGCTGAAACCGACGATGGCCGAGGCCTATATCAATCTTGGCAACGCCTACAAGCTCAAGAACGACGGCGAAAATGCCTTGGCGGCTTACGAAGAGGCGCGGCGCCTTGATCCTGATATGGCCGAAGCCTACGGCAATATCGCCGCCGTGATCTATGACCGGGGCAACCATCTCAAAGCTTTGGAGTTGATGGACAAAGCCGTTGCCCTGGACCCGGCGCCGGGCGAGCAGCGGTATAAGCGATCGCTCATGGCGTTGCGCCACGGCCGCCTGACGACGGGCTGGGCGGACTACGAAAGCCGTCACGTCGTCGAGGCGGAGAATGTCCCGCGGTTTCAATCGCCACCGCCCTATTGGAACGGCGAGGACCTGTCCGACAAGACGATTCTGATCTGGACGGAACAGGGATTGGGCGACGAGATCCTTTATGCCAGCATGCTCGAGGATTTTCGGAAGATGGCGCCGCGCTGCATCATCGAATGCTCGCCGCGCATGGTGCCGGTTTTTGCCCGCTCTTTCCCCTGGGCGAAGGTTGTTCGTTATAAAGCGCAGGGCAGCCGCACGACAGCGCCCAACGAATTCGACACGCAAACGTCGATTGCCAAGTTGGGCGAATATCTCAGGACAGATTTTGCCAGTTTTCCACGCCATAGCGGGTACATGAAAGCCGATCCGGTATGCAGCGCCCAACTGCGCGCAAAGTATCGGGCCCTGACACCGGGAAATCTTGTGGTCGGCCTGTCATGGCGCAGCAAAGCCACGAGCATAGGCGAAGCCAAGAGTGCGGATATCGCAACATGGCATGATATCCTCGGCGTCAAGAACATCACCTTCGTCAACTTGCAGTACGGTGACTGCGCGCGCGACCTCGCGGCCGTGAAAAAAGAATTGGGTGTCGAGATATTTCAGGACCCCGACATAAATCCAATGAAGAGCATGGACGATTTTTTTGCCCAAGTTGCGGCGATGGATTTGGTGATTACGACCTCAAACTCGACGGTCCATGTGGCTGGCAGCCTCAATGTGCCGACGTGGTTGTTGCTGAACAGCGGCGTGGCCGGGTTGTGGTATTGGTTCAGCGACCGAAACGACAGCCCATGGTATCCGGCGGTGCGCATTTTTCGCCGCGCTAACGATGGTGATACGACGTTCCTGAACTGGTGGCGCGGCGTTGTGGGTGACGTGGGTAACGTCCTTGCCGCGCGCGTCCTGGAGCACCGTGCCGCGACCGGCGGGCCGTCGTCGTAATGACCGTGCGACCCACAGAAATGTTGAATTTGCTGCAGAAGGGTGTGACGCATCATCAGGCCGGACGGCTGAAGGATGCGGAGGCGATATACAACCGGGTAATTGCGGCCGATCCGGGCAACGCCAATGCACTCAACCTGCTGGGCACGATCGCCTTTAGCCGAAGTCAGCTAGCCCAAGCCAAAGCACTCTATTTGCGCGCCGCGACATCCGGGCCGAACATTGCCAGCATACATTTCAATTTGGCCAACGTCTTGGCGGCAACGGATGACGTCGAGGCGGCGCTCAAGTCTTATGAGCGGGCGACCGCGCTCGAGCCGGGACTCGGCGATGCATACCTCAACATGGGTGTGCTGTTGCAGAAAGCCGGCAGGAGCGAAGAAGCCGCGGCGAGTTTTCGCAAATTAACGACTCTCTTGGTGGCCGACCCACGGGGTCATTTCAACCTCGGCATTTGTCTCAAGGCGCAAGGTAAGGCCGCTGAAGCGGAAGTTAGCCTGAAGCGCGCCGTTAGTCTCAACGCGTCGTATCTGGACGCACATCTGGCGCTCAGCGAAATTTATACCTCGGCCGAGCGCTTGTCGGATGCGCTGGGTCATACGCGTGCCGCGCTCGCGCTGGACCCATCGCCGGCATATCACAGCAGTCTTGGTGAGCTTCTGAAGCGGGCAGGCGACCTTGACGCGGCTCTGGAAGCCCATCGTGCGGCTCTGGCTGCAAAGCCCGAGGATCCGGTCTTTCTGCACAATTACGGCGCAACGCTTTACGCCGCGCGGCAGTTGCCGGAAGCCGAACGTGTTTTAGAGCGCGCCATCGCGCTCAAACCCGATTTCACCAAAGGCTATATCGCGCTGGCAAAAGTCTACGAACACCGCGAGCAGTTCGATCAGGCCACCGCCCTGCTGCAGCATGCGCTGAAGCTAGATCCAGGCTCGGCGGAACTCATCTTCAAGCTTTCGTACTGCTATCTCGTCGCGGGGGTGTTTCGCGAAGGGTGGCGAGATTACGAATATCGGTTCGTCGGCGCCGAGCGCCGCCAAGTGGCGCGGTCCACCCCCCCAGCGTACTGGAGGGGCGAAAAACTCGACGGGAAAACCATTCTGATCTGGATGGAGCAGGGACCTGGGGACCAAATTCTCTACAGCAGCATGATACCTGAAATAGTCGCGCAGGCCGGCCACTGCATTGTGGAGTGCACGCCGCGTTTGGCCCCGGTTTTTGCACGCTCTTTTCCAAAGGCGACGGTGCGGCCTTATCTCACGCAATCAGAGGCCGCGGCACCAGCGGATGGCATCGACTATCAGATCGCCGTCGCCAGCCTCGGACAGTTTCTAAGACCCGATTTCGCAAGTTTTCCGGTGCGTGCGGGCTATCTAAAAGCTGACACCGAGCGGACCGAAACTTTGCGGTCCCGCTATCGGGCGGTGTCTCCTGGTAACCTCATTGTTGGGCTTTCATGGCGGAGCAAAAACCAGGACATCGGCGAGATCAAAAGTGCAGAACTGACGATGTGGCCTGAGATTCTGGGCACCGCCGGCGTGACATTTGTCAATTTGCAGTACGGTGACTGCGCGCAAGACCTGGCGGACGTCAAACAGAGGCTAGGCGTTGAAGTGTTTCATGACGCGGAAATCGACCCACTGCACAACATGGACGATTTTTTTGCGCAGGTCGCGGCGATGGATCTCGTGATCAGCACGTCAAACACCACGATCCACGTGGCGGGCAGTCTCAACGTACCCACGCTGCTTATGCTTTTGGGAAGTCCGGCTGACATTTGGTATTGGTTTCGTAAGCGTCCCGACAGTCCCTGGTATGCCTCGCTGCGTATCCTGCGCAGCACCCTGCAAAGTCACGACGTGAAGTCGGAGGTGATGTGGGGCGAACTTGCCGCAGAGGCGGCGGAACACCTGCGGCGTCTGACCGCAACGCGAGAGGCACTTTAGCGCGCTCAAAACCAGCGGGAGAATCGGATAGAAAGGCTTGATTTACAGGCCTTTGCCGAGATTTTGTTAGGCTTTGTCATGCCGACGGATCAAATGCGTCCTTTAAAACAACGCATCTGCGGTAAAAATCCGGTCAAATGGCGCCAAGAAACAGGCCTCTGCAGAGTTCTTCAAAAGTTAACAGGGCCCTAAAATAGTCCCGGTTCAAAGGCTTAAGCTCGCACTGGCGATCAAAGATGGGCTTGACTTTGGAAGGCAGGCGGGTTGTTATGCTAGCGCGCTGACGGGCGCAGCTGTGCTTGCCTGTGCGCAGACACGGCTTTGTTATCAGATATCTGTAACCTCTAAGGGGATCCTATTAATATGGACAAACAATCGCTCTATATGTTTGGCGGCGCGCTGTTGGCGACAACAGCACTCTCGACCGCCAGCCAAGCTGCTCTCGTTAAGACCGATACGACCAGTGTGGTGTCGACCTCGGCCTACACAAGCAAAGAGCTTGCGACTGAAGTATTCAGCGCCACTGCTACTGTGGCCGCCACTGCAGTAATCGGCAGCACCTCGACTACCGCCGCCGCCGGCGCCAACGTCCTGATCGACTTCGTCGCCCAGCTTTCGTCGGCTTTCAACGTCCAGCTCAACGTCACCAACGCGGCCTTCACCGGCACGCCGACGCTTGTCGTGTACTCGCAGACGAGCACCGGCACGTTGCAGATTTCGACGACGGCCGGCTGCTCGGTCCAGACGCTGCCGGATAAACTGCTGATCACCTCTTGCACGCCGGGGGGCACCACGACCCTGAGCCGCGCGGATGCGATGCGCATCGTCGGCCTGACTTATGTCAGCGCTGGCGCTCTCACCACGGCCGGCCAGACCATCAAGCTCGACGGTCTGATCACCAACAGCGCCGGCTCGGTCACTTTCGAAAACATCACCTCGGCCACCGTTGTCACCAGCAAGAGCGCTGGCGAAAACGCCATCCAGACCGGCGCGACTGTGACTGTCGACAATCTGGCGACCCCGGTGTTCTCGAAGTTCACTGGCAACACCGCTACAGCGACCTTGGGCACGATCCACTTCTCGGCAACCAGCGCTCTCGCCTCTGATCTGTCGAACGCCTACTCGACCGCCGCCTCGATCTCGGGCACGGCCGAAGTGAAAGTCGCTCACCCTGCTCTGACCGACCTTCCGGGTCTGCTCAGCGTATCGATCGGCGGCACGGCTGCTTCTAGTAAGAGCCCGGGCACGTTCGTTTCTGGCACGGCTTCGTTCCAGATCGCGGCGGGCAGCTTGAACAACTCGATCGTCACCGTTACGTTCGACGGTACCTCGCCCATCGCGGCTGCCACTGGCACCGCGACGGTCACGGTTACCCCGACGAGCTCGGCGGGTGTCATCACGCGCGCGGTTGCGGCCTTCTCCGGCAACCTCGCCACATACAGCCGTGGCGGCTTGAGCGTCGAGCTCAACTCGCTGTTCAACACAGCGGGCGCTGGCAGCACCCTGTATCGTTCGCTCCTGCGCGTTGCCAACACCGGCACCAGCGACGGTGTTGCGACGATCTCGGTGAAGAACGACCTCACCGGTGCGTCGATCGGCAGCTACACGACGACCATTACGGCCGGCGCGACGAAGCAGATCAGCTCGGCGGACATCGAGTCCTCGATCACCACCGCGCTCGCGGTTGGCGCTCCGTACAAGGTGACCGTGTCCGGCACCTTCAACGGCTACGTCCAGCACCTGCTGTGGAATAGCGTCACAGGTCTGTTCACCGACCTGTCCGGCTTCCGCAACGGCGGCCTGACGATCGATCCGTAAGCCTGACGACTTAGTCTAAGTCGACGAGAAGGGGGGATGGTTTTCCATCCCCCCTTTTTCTTTGCCGTTTCTTCGACGACCAGCCAGCATTTTCCAAATACTTCCAATGGCTTATTGGCCGGCCCAAATGACACATTCGTAAGTCGAGTAGGCGTCAAACTGGTATTATCTGACGCCGGTGTTTCCCCTCTGTCGGTTTTGAACGCATAGCGATGGTCAACAGCTTCGACTATCAGGCCCTGGACAATGGCGGCCACGTCGTCAAAGGCAGTATCGTTGCCGGCAGCGAACGGCATGCGTTAAGAGCCATTGAGGCACAGGGGCTTGCCCCCCTCTCGGTATTTCCCTCGAAGGAAGCGGCCGGGCCATCGCGCGTTTTGTTTCAGCGCGGCCCAAAGACGCAGGACATCGTTTTGGCGATGAAGCAACTTTCGCTCCTGCTGACATCCGGCGTGCCCATGATCAGGGCGATCGAAACGCTGAAGCAACAGAATCTCCACCCCGATATCTCCAAGGGTTTTGCCGCCCTTGAACGGCGCCTGCGTTCGGGTCAACCATTCACGACCTCCCTGCCCATTTCGCTCCCCATGCTTCCGCCCTACGTCGGCCAGCTTGCCGCCGCTGGCGAGGCCATAGGGCGTCTGGGCGAGGCTCTATCGGATGCCGTCCAGCAAATGTCCTATGAGCACCAAGTGCGCCAAGACATCCGCAACGCTTTGACCTATCCCGCGGTGCTGATTAGCGCTGGCCTTACGGCGGTCATCTTCATCTTCATCGTCGTGGTTCCGAGATTCCAGACCATGCTGGCGCAGGCCAAAGCTCCGCTGCCGTGGATTTCGACGGTTGTGCTTAATACCGGTATGTTTCTCAATTCCCACCGCCTCCTTTTGCTAGCGGCCGCGGCGGGGATTGTTTTTCTCGTTATATCGGCCCTGCGCAATCCGCAGTTCATGGCCGCATTGCGCGAACGTGCTGCCAAGTTTCCGATTTTGGGTGCCTGGCTGTTGGAATCAGACTTGGCGCGGTGGGCCTTCATGTTAGGCACGATGTTCGCCAATGGTGTGGAACTCACCAAGGCCCTGGACCTTGCCCGCGATAGCGTTTCCCTCGGCAGCTTGCGTGTACGCCTTGATCAAGTGAGTAAGATGGTGCGCACCGGAAAGTCACTCTCCGCCGCGATGGCAGAGCAACGCGCCTTCAACGACACCGCCGTCAGTCTGGTGCAGGTAGGTGAAGAGTCCGGACAGATCGATGAGATGCTACGGTCTCTTGCCAGGCTGTATGACGATTCCGGGCGCCAACGTATGAAGCAGTTCCTGATCCTGTTGGAGCCCGCTGCCATCCTGCTCATCGGGGTCGTCGTCGGTGGCATTGTCGCAGCTATTATGTTAGCCATCACAAGCATTAACCAAGTCGCCATTTAGAACGGAGCGTGTGATGCCGAGCGCCGACCGACTCATCCTGAACGCCAAATTGGGCAAGCCCGCCAGGCGGACATTTGCGCCATCGGTTGAGGCCGGTTTCACCCTGCTGGAAATGCTGGTCGTGCTTGTGATCATCGGTTTGCTCGCCGGCTTGGTCGGCCCCCAGCTTCTTGGCCGTGTTGACACCTCAAAGGTCTCCGCAGCACAAACACAGGCGCGCATGCTCAAGACGTCACTTGAGACGATGCGGCTAGATGTGGGGCGATTCCCGACCAAGGAAGAAGGCCTGGCGCTTCTGAATACGCCCCCCAAAGACGAGCGCTTGGCGCGTCGTTGGCATGGACCTTACTTAAGCGAGGACGTGCCGATGGATCCCTGGGGAAATGCCTATATTTATGCGCCCGAAGGGGATGCATCGGTTGTCATCTACAGCTTAGGTTCTGATGGCGAACCCGGTGGAGAAGGTACCAACGCGGATGTCGGAATTCTGCCGAAAACCAAGACGCAGCCCTGATCAACGCCGCTCGGCGGGCTTCACGTTGCTAGAGCTCCTGGTGGTTCTGGCGTTGGTGGGGCTAATGACGGCCTTCGCGCTTCCCCAATTCAGCGTCATTCAGGACCGCTTAGCATACAGCCTTAACCGCGATTCCTTCGAACAAGAGCTGACCGGACTGAGTTATGCGGCCTTCAAGGAAGGCCGGCCGCTCATCCTTGCCGGCGCATATCCGCGGACGGCCGAGCAGCAGCGGATTTTAAGCGAAGACCTGGACTCCGCCGACAAAGAACCTCAATTCCTCAACGCGGGAGAACTAAAGCCAATACGCCCGTCATTTTCTTCGCCGGCCAGCCTCACCCTGCCGGCAGACTGGCGCGTTACGGTAGACAGCCCCATCGTCTATCAGGCTTCCGGCTTCTGCAGCGGCGGTAGCCTCACACTCATCGTCGGTGATGCGCGGTATGCCTACGACTTGAAAGCACCTACATGCCAGGCCCAGCCGCGAAACTAATACGCGCGCCTCACGCGGCGCTTCCGCCCGGCGGCCGCGGCTTTACGCTGCTGGAGGCTATCGTCGCTATTGCGATTGTCGGCATTGCGTTGATCCCGATCCTCACCTTTGTTTCGCAGATGGTCGGCGGCCTGACGCGCGCGGGTGATGCCAATGCACAAAACCTTGCCAAACAGGCAATTATAGAATTGCTCGAGCCGCTCAATCCCCTTGAGCGGCCGATTGGGCAAGATCAGATCGGCGATCTCGGGCTACGATGGGAAACTGAGAATGTAGTTCCTCCCAACACCGCAACGCACGTCGGCACAGGCCTGTCGGGTTTTGGTATCGGATTCTACGTCGTGACTGTCTCTGTAGAGCGCCCAGACCACAGCCTTTGGTTTTCATTTCCCATGCGTAAAGTCGGATATCGTCGGCTGAGCGCCGGCACTATGCCGGGTTTCTCCCAATGAGGCCGTCAATGCGCGCGCAGAGCGGGTTTACGCTGTTTGAAATGCTGGTGGTCATGGTCATCACCGGTCTCATGAGTGCCGTGCTCATGCAGGGCTTCAGCATCATCTTGGGGACGCGTCTTGCGGTCACCAATACCATATCGAACCTCCAAGAACTGATTCTCAGTCAGAACATACCAGTCGATCCTCTGCGCGGAATTCTTCCCGACTATCGAAACAATCCCAATCAATTTCGCGGCCAATCGCGATCTCTGACCGGCCAGACCCTGCGTCCGTTGCTCTCACCAGTGGGCGCGCCTACGCCGTTTCGCATGACTTTCGACTACAGCACAGACAACGATACCACGGCCCTGGTGTATGAAGAGCCAGGTCGTCCAAAGGTCGAGCTCGCGCGCTGGCGGGGCAGTAACCAAGCTTTTAAATATAGAGATATAACCGGCAATTGGGAGCCGACTTGGCCGCCGCCGGCCAGCACGTCGCAAACCCCCTGGCTGATATGGATCGATGCCGGGCCGACGATAACGCCGCTGATCGCCGCCGTGACGGGTCCGCATGATCGCGTGACCCGCCTCGAGGACTCGCCTTTCGCCAACCCGCCTTCAGCCTTTTCCAAATAGCGCTATGCAGTCGGGGGCAGGGAGCATGGACGACGATTTGAGGCGCGCCGACGAATGCTTGGCCCGCGGCGACGTCGATAGCGCCGAGGTGCTTTGCCGACGCATCCTCGCCAAATCCACGCCTACCCCGGCGGCTCATGTCCTGCTTGGACGCACACTGCATGCAAAGGGTCAGTCTGATCTGGCGCAGGCCGAATTCAATGCGGCCATCCAGCTAGACCCAAAATATGCTGATGGGTGGTTGCAATGGGCGATGCTCCTGCAGGCCCTGGGGCATCCGCAAAAATCAGCAGAGTGCCTGTTGCTGGGCTTGAATTACGCCCCAGCCTCTCATCCGCTACACAGTACCTTGGTGCCGGTTCTTTTGCAGTTGGAGAAGCCGGAGGAGGCCTTGCACCACGCGCGGCGCGCCACCGAAAATGCCCCGCAGATTGCCGCGGTATGGCTCAATCTCGGCATCGTGGCGGGCAGGCAAGCGCGTGCCGTAGAAGCCGCGGCCGCGCTGCGCCAAGCCTTGTCGCTCGATCCCACTCTCGCCGAAGCTCACAACCACCTCGGCGAGATATTGGCCGCCACCGATCCTGCCGCTGCCATAGACGCTTTTGCTGCCGCCCTGAGCCATCGGCCAGGATATGCCGAAGCCCTCGACAATCTTGGCGCCATACATGTCGTTAAAGGCGATCTTGCAATAGCTCTGGAAAAATTCGATCAGGCTCTGGCGGTCAAACCTAAGCTATTAAGCGCGCTTGGTCATAAAACAACCGCGCTCTTTCTCATGGGCAACTTGCCCGAGGCTTGGCATCACTACCGGCGCCGGTTCGAAGTTGAGGGTCTCAAGCTTGATCCTCATGGCAGGTTTCCTCAACCGGTGTGGCATGGTGAGCCGCTAGCCGGCAAAGGTCTTCTGGTGTGGACCGAACTGGGCTTGGGTGAGGAAATTATGCAGGCCAGCATGCTGCCCGACGTGTTGGACATCGTCGCCCGATTGACGGTTGAATGTTCACCGCGTCTGGAGGCGTTGTTTCGGCGATCCTTTCCCGCGGCGACCATTATCCCCCGCACAAATCCTACCCGTGCGTGCGCCATTCCGATTGATGCCGATTTTCAGATCGCCGGCGGCGACCTTGGTAGGCTTGTCCGTGACGCTTGGCGCAAGTTCCCAAAGCATAGTGGCTACCTTAAGGCCGATGCCGACCGCACCGCGCAACTTCGTACGAAATACCAAAGCCGGAGAGAACCATTCTTGGTCGGGTTGTCCTGGGCTAGCAAACAATCGCGTTTTGATGCCATTAAGTCCCTGGCATTGATCGAGTTTGCTCCTATTTTGGCGCTAAAAGGCGTGGTTTTTATCAATCTCCAATATGCCGCCGACGCTCAGGAGATTTCTGCGGTAAGCAAAGCCTTGGGTATCGAAATTATCACCGATGACACCATTGACCCGCGCGGCGATATGGACGGCGTCGCTGCGCAAATCGCCGCAATGCATTTGGTGATTTGCGTCAGCAACACTGCCGCGCACGTTGCTGGCGCGCTCAACGTACCGGTCTGGAATATTATCCCTGGGCACAATGCATCGGGCATGTGGCACTGGTTTCAAGGCACAGACGAAAGTCCCTGGTATCCGTCAATGAAAATCTACAGACGGACCGAAGAGACAAACGAGGCAATTATGAGCGGGCTTTCCAGAGATCTTCAGGCCGCCCAGGCCTTGCATAGGGTCTGAGGCATGGCGGATTTTGCAGCAGCATTCGCCGCGCACGGCGCAGGACGTCTCGACGAAGCAGCGCTTGGATATCAGGCCGTCGTGGCGGCTGAGCCCGCCCATGCGGATGCGTGGCACCTACTCGGCATGATTGCGCAACAGCGCGGTGAGTCGTTAAAAGCGATAGATCTTATAAACCGTGCGCTGGCGCTCAGCGGGCCTCAGCCCCTTTATTTGAGTAATCTCGGTGTAAGCCTGGAAACGCTGGGGCGCAGCAGCGAAGCAGTCTTAGCGCTGGAGCAGGCGGTATCCCTGGGCCCGGCACCCTACGGAACGCTCTTTGCGCTGGCGAGCGCTCTTGCCCGCTCGGGGCGAAATGATGAGGCCGCGGCGCGCTATCGCCAGGCCCTTAGTCTTCAGCCCGACAGCGATCCTGCCCACAACAACCTTGGCAATGTGCTCCTGGCCTTGAACCGACTTGATGAAGCGGAAACTTGCTACCGTCGGGCCGTCGCCTTGGAACCTCGCCACGTGCGCGCCCATCATGGCTTGGGTTTGGCCCTCAAGGACCAGGGCCGCCATGCCGAAGCGGCCGCCAGCTTTGAGCGGGCGATTGCGCACGCCAGCGAAGCCCTGTTGCAGGCGCCAAGTGATGTGATGGGACAGGCGAGGGCTTTGGCGCGTTACGAGTTAGGGATGTCCTATAAGCGCCTGGGACGAAAAGCTGAAGCAGTGGACCACCTGCTGGCCGCGGCCGAAGAGCGGCCTGATGACGCGGCAATCCGCAATAATCTCGCCAACACCCTGATCGATGAAAACCGGGCATCCGAAGCGGAAATGCATTTGCGTCATGCCGCCACGCTGGCTCCCGCGCTGGCGGACACGCATTTTCACTTGGGAAATGCCCTCAAAGCCCAGGGCAAGTCGGAGCAGGCTCTCGAGGCCTACCGAGCTGCGCTGGGGCTGAGGCAACCCTATACCAAAGCCAGAATTAATCTGAGCGGCATCCTTCTCAAGCTCGCGCGGTATGAGGAAGCCCTCGAAAACTATCAGGCTGGCGCGCGGGAAGACCCGACATCGGCCGAAGTGCTGAGCGGCGCGGGTGTCGTACTCCAGGCCCTTGGCCGGGATGATGAGGCCCTCGCTAGCTTCGAGCAGGCCCGCAACCTTAATCCGCATCTTGCGGAAGCCCAGCGCAACGCCGCGCTGTCCCTGCTGATGCGTGGAGACTTTCAACGCGGCTGGGAGGCCTACGAAGCACGCTGGCAAACCGACGGACTCAAAGACGTATGGCGCGATTTTGGGCACCCGGTTTGGCAGGGCGAAGCTGGGGGCACCGTTCTGGTGTGGGGCGAGCAGGGCCTGGGTGACAAGGTGCTCTATGCCAGCATGATCCCGGATTTGATGGCGCAAGGCCATGACGTCGTCATGGAAACAGACCCACGCTTACTTGCGCTCTTTGAGCGGTCGTTTCCGGGGCTTACAGCGGTGGCCAAGAGCAACCCGCCCCAACTCGGCACGTACCGTAAGGATATACGCTGGCAAACCCCTCTAGCCGGCCTAGGCCGTTGGTTGCGGCCGGACCTTGCGAGCTTTCCCAAACAAAGCGCTTATCTTGTCGCCGATGAGCCGCGCCGCGAGCGCTACCGTTCAAGACTTAAAGAGGGCCCGGCGGCTTTGGTTGTCGGTATCTCCTGGGGGAGCGGCAATCCTAAGATCGGCCGGCACAAAACCCTCAATCTCGCAGAATGGGAACCCGTTTTGAAAGTGCCCGGCATTCGTTTTGTCGACCTTCAATATGGCAATACCGCCGAGGAACGCGCAGTTGTTGAACGCAAACTTGGCATATCCATCACCCACATGGACGATCTCGATTTGCGCGAGGATATCGACGGGGTAACGGCGCTGGCCGCCGCCTGCGATCTGGTGATCTCGGTCAGCAGCACCGTCGTGCATATCGCGGCGGCCGTGGGGTGCGCTACGTGGGTGCTTGTGCCGGCGTCGGCAGGAAACTTGTGGTACTGGATGCGGGGTGGCGATTCTACGCCCTGGTATCCCAACGTCACGATTTTCCGGCAGCGCCATCTAGGTGAATGGCGTGAACTATTGCTAACGATCGAACAGAAACTCGCGGCCCTAGCCCGCTGACAGCATGCGTTCGCGCTCGCTGAGCCATAGGTCCGCGTAGCCGCAGTTTTTATAGGCTTCGAAATAGGGGCCGCCCTCGGTGAAATGGATGAGGGAGAGGGCCTCGACCGGCGCCGGCTGATCGTAATCCACCAGATGATTCCAGCGGTGCGGTATTTCGCCGATCAGGGAATCATCGCCGAGCCATTTGAATTGATGCAGCTCGAGCCCGGTCGCGGTATTGACGTATTCGGGCGTCAGGGCGCGGCACTTGGCATTGTTGAACAGCATGACGCTCGACCAGTTCTTTTTGGCGTACTTGGTTTGCGGCTGATTGAGGAACTTGATGTCCTCGGGCGGTACATGTTCATGCTTGACGACCTGTACGGCGAACTTGTCGTCGCGCACGGCCCACAGCTTGGCGATGTCGTCGAGCATCAGCATGTCGCAATCGCAAAATAGGCTCCAACCTTCGTAGCCGGAGAGGTGTGGCACCAGAAATCGCGAAAAGGAAAATTCGGTAGACTGCAAAGAATTGCGCTCACGGTGAAAGAGCGATTTCAATTGCGTTAGCATCAGCGGCGCGATGACAACCGGCTCGGAGGCGCGCGCGTGAATGCTGTGCGCGAGGACGTGAAAAGCGACAGTTTCATGGGTATCGAAACCGATAAACACTTTGATCATAACGCGCTGTCCTCGACTGGTCGCGGGGGCTGGAAAAAGGTCTCCATTTCTATAACCGACCTTGGGGTTTAATCTCAACTAGCGCCTGCGCAACAGCGTTCACCGCGCCTTGCCAGTCACCCGGCCGGGGTTGGCGGAAAATGCGCATGGATGGGTACCAGGGTGAGTCGGTGCGATTTCTGAACCAATACCAGAAACATCCAGGCCCTTCGGGCAATAGAGTCCAGACCGGCACGTTTTGGGCGCCGGCCAGGTGCGCTGTCGTGTTGCTGACGGTGATGACAAGGTCCATGGCGGCAACCTGGGCCGCGGAGGCATCCAAGCTTTTTAAGGCATCGACCTCGTCATCCACGATGACGCGCCCGCCAGCGGCCGCGAGGATCGCATCTCCTGGGGCCACACCGTACTGAAGGCTGACAAATGTCAGGCCCGGCGTTTTGAGGATGGGTTCCCAGGCCCCGAGCGGCAGCCGTTTGCGGGCACCGTGACGCGCGGTGCTTTCCCATGACACTCCTATGACCCGGCCGCCCTGGGCGAGATATTTATGGCGCAGCTTTTGAACCAAATTCTCATCTGCCCGCAGGTAGCCTGCGTTATGGGCAAAGTCCGCGGGGTCCTGACGCAAAAAGCGGGCGAGACTCATTGCCGGTGTTTGAAAGTCGAAATGGACCGCCGTCGCGCTATCAGCCGGATCGCGTCGTGCGACTACCGTTGCTCGGGGGAAAGAGCGGGCAAAAAGGGGTGCTACGCGCTCGGAACATTCGATCGTGCATGAACGCGCCGCAGTGATGACTTCGGAGAACATGCTAGCGGACAGGATTTCATCGCCGAGGCCCTGTTCCGTCCAAATTAGAATGTCGCGCCCCGCCAAACTCTCGCCCTGCCAGCGCGGCGCGGTAAACGGCCGCGTCGGCAAAGCGTAGCGCGATGGGCGAAAGCGTGCTTCATAGCTGGCAAATCCTTGGCGCAAATGTCCGTACCGCAGTTCGACCAGGGCATGGGACTGCGCGAAAAGCGGCGTGTCCCCGCCCAATACCTTAGCTTGCGCAAAGAGTTCTTCGCCCTCATCGACCTGGCCGAGTTCACTCAGCAAGGTTGCCAGCGACATCATGGCCGGCAGGAAATTTGGCGTGAAACGGAGCGCCTGGCGGTAGGCCGCCGTGGCTTCGCCGAATTGTCCCAAGTCTTGCAATGCATTTCCACGGTTGTAGTGGGCCAGGGTGGCGTCGGGTTTCGCGGCGAGGGCCCTTGAAAAAGTCTCGGCGGCAAGGGCGGCGTGGCCCTGATCCAATTGCGATGTGCCCAAATCGCACAGCGCATCCCATGCCCCCGGCTTCAAAGCAGCGGCGCGCGCGAGCATCGGCTCGGCGTCAGTTGGCCGGCCATTTTGCAGGAGGCTGCGTCCCAGGTCGTGCAGATAGGTCGGATTGCCGGGTTCGCGTTCGACAGCCTTTTCGTAGGCCGTGACGGCGGCCGGGATTTGGTGCAAAGCCAGCAGGATATCGCCGTTGAGGTCCCAGGCCTCTGCTCCGTCATACTGTGTCAGGACGGTCGATATGGCGTTCTGGGCTGCGGCGTTGTCACCCTTGCGATGGGCGTCTCGTGCCGCCGCTAGCAGTGCTGCTATGCTAGCGTTGGATGTCATGACGGGACCCGGTCCGCCAAGTCCGCCCCAAGGCGCGCGATGGCCTTTTGCCAATCGCCGCCCTCTACCACGCGCAACTCAGCTGATGGGTACCACGCGCAGCGCCGCAGGCCCTTGAACCAATACCACAGCCGTGCGTGACCTTCAGGCACAAGGATCCAGGCCGGCGTGCCGGTAGCGCCCGCCAGATGGGCCGCGGTGTTGCTGATGGTAATGACATGGTCCATTGCCGCCACCTGCGCCGCCACCGGGTCCATGTCCCCCAGTCTATCGACAGCGGCATCGTCAATGATTTCCACGTCGTGGTCCTGCCGAAGACGCCTGATCTCGGCGCTGCAGTCACCGTACTGCAAATTGATAAAGGTCACGCCGCGAACCTTGAGGATCGGCAGCCAAGCCGCCAGATCGACACCTTTCTGGGCGCCAATTTCGGGGTTGATACTGCGCCAGGAGATGCCGACCAGTTTATTGCGCGGCGCATGTTCGAGATACCTGTCGCGCAAGGAGGCACGCAGGGCATCATTGACTTTGAGATAACTGGATGTTGCCGGAAACGATGCAAAATTAGGGCGAAAAGCCGCGCCGAGTTCAGCAATCGACATTTGAAAGTCGATGTCCTTCGACAAGGCCGCCGCCGGCAATGGTGCCGCGCGTATGTCCACCGTGGCTGCCGGGAATGAGCGGCGAAACAGCCCGACGAGGCGCTCTGAACAGAGCAACGTCACCTGACGCGCGACCCCCAAGGCATCCGGTATCAGGCTGCCCAGCAGAATTTCGTCACCGAGGCCATGGTCGGTCCAGGCGAGGATGTGCCTGCCGGCAAGTGATTGTCCCGACCAGAGAGGCTGTGGAAAGTCCGTGTGCCTGACGTGGACAAAGGGTCGCTTCATGCGCCAAGCGAAGGCTGCCCAGCCTTCGGCCAAACGTCCCAAGCCCATGAGGAGCAGCGCCCGGTTGTATTGTGCATCAACGTTGCCAGTCCGATGTTCGATTAGGCGATCCAAGCTTTGCAAAGCCGCATCCAATCGTCCGATATCGGCAAGCGACATCGCATAGTTGAGATGGATCGATGGATGTTCTGGATTCAGGGCATAAGCCTGGGCATAGGCCTCCTCGGCTTCACTATCGCGTCCACTTCGGCGCAGAGCCGTGCCGAGATTGTTGTGAATTTCCGCGCGCTCCGGCGCCAAGGCAATCCCTCGACGATAAGCTTGTACGGCGTCCTCAAAACGTTGCGCACGCGCGAGCATCATGCCGTACATATTCTGGTAGTCGCTGGAGGGCGGGGCGTGGGCGATAGCGCATTCCATCAGCGCCAGCGCCACCGCCGCAATCGTGTCGGTCCAGCTATGGTCTTGCGTCTGGCGGAAGAGGCGCAAGGCGCGATACCAGGGAGAATATTGGCCTTCGCCGAACCAATACCAGCGCCGTCCGCCGCCCAAGGCACGCGGGACCATGCAAAATGTAGGCACGCCCAGGGCGCCCGCCATATGCGCAGCCGTGTTGCTGGTCGAAATCACCACATCCATCGCGGCGACCTGGGCTGCAAAGCCATCCAGGTCAGCCAAGGCATCGACGTCCTTATCGACAATGACCTCAGCGCCGAAAGCGGCGCGTGCTCCGGCGATGACTTCGGCCGTTTCGCCGTACTGAAGATTGACGAAGGTGAGGCCGGGAATTTTGAGGATAGGCCCCCAGTGTTCGAGAGCCGCGGTCTTCTCGGCGGCATCGGCCACATTGGCGCTGCGCCAAGCCAGACCGACAATAAGTCCGCGGGCTGTACCCGCATATTTGGCACGCAGCGCTGCAGTGCGCGCTACGTCCGCCTTGAGATAACTCCCAATGGCCGGAAATGACCGGAACGAGGACCTAACCCACTGCCCTATGCTCCCCAACGAACTCTGTACATCGAGCGCCGCGGCGACATCGGTCGGTATGGCGTCGGCGTACACTTCGATGCCGGGAAACGACCGCCTAAAGAGCGGAACAAGACGGGATATGGTCTGCACAACGCAGCGGCCTGCGCGGGCGGAAATGGCCGACAGCATATTGGCGAAAATGATTTCATCGCCGACGCCTTGCTCACCCCAGATCAGGATACCTTTTGTCGCGAGGTCTTCACCTTTCCAATGCGGCAGAGCGCAATTGGGAACCTTTACCGGCTTCACATCGAGCAGGGTTCTGCGGACCGAAAATCGCCAATCATAGTCACGCCAGCCTTCGACAAGGTTTCCGGCGGTGAAATAAGCTTCGGCGCGCAGCAGATGCAATTCCGTGCACTCTGGATCGATCGCCAATCCCTGGTTTGCCGCCTTGGGGATAAAAGCTTCATTGCAGCTGTCGCGGAACGTGTTGCAAAGGTTGATATAGGCTTCCAGCAGCCGCGGCTCGAAGCGTGCGGCCCGCTCGAAGGCGGCATAGGCCTGACTGTAGTCGTGCTGCGCGCGGTACAGCACGCCAAGGCCATTGTGAGCCCTGGCGTGTCCCGGCTTAAGCGCAAGGGTGAGTTCATAATGACGCCTGGCGCCGTCAACGTCTCCCGCCGCCGCCAGCATGCGCGCCAGATTGAAATGGGCATCCGGAAAGGCACTCTGAACGCCCAAGGCTCGGCGCACGAGGCTTATGCCTTTGGCGGTGTCGCCGCGCTGATCGAGGAGGACCCCCAGCAAATGTAGGGCATCGGGCTGTTGCGGGGCTTGTTTCAGGACCAGTCGATAGAGCCTCTCTGCGTTGACGAGATCTCCGCTCTGATGATGTCCGGCGGCGTCCTGCAATTGGCGGGCGAGTTTGGCCTGGTTCATGTCAGGCTCCCAGGGCGCGAGACAGGGCCGCGCCGGCCTCGGCGATAGCTGGTGCCCAATCGTTCATCTGGTGCTGGCGGAAGAGGCGCAAGGATGGGTACCAAGGGCTGTCGGTGCGATCCAGGAACCAATACCACAGGCGGCCGTAGGACTGCGGTATCAGCGCGAATGTCGGCACGCCCAGAGCTCCGGCGACATGCACGGTCGTATTGCTGACTGTCACTACATGGTCCATAGCCGCGACCTGGGCGGCAAAGTCATCGATGCTCTTAAGGGCGTCGATTGATTTGTCGGCGATGATCTCGCAGCCGAAGGCCTCGCGCGCGGCTCTAATATTCTTTGCATGATCGCCATATTGCAGGCTGACGAAAGTCGCCTCATTCTTCAGAATCGGCGCCCATGCATCCAAGCCGGCGCTCTTTTGCCTCTCGGCGGAGGCATTGGCGCTATGCCAGGCGATTCCTATGAGTTTGCGGTCCGATATTCCGGATTGGTAACGTGCGCGGAGAGTCGCGCGTTTGGCGGCATCGGCGGTCAGATACTTTTCCCGTTGGGGAAAGGCGCTCGCTGCGGGCCTCAGCACGGCGCCCAAATGTGAAAAAGAAGCCTGCAGGGTACATTGTGTGACGCCGCTATCGGCGTGATGAATGCGGTCGTGGGATATCACGCGGCAGCCTTCAAACGATCGGCGAAAGAGCGGCACAAGACGCGGCGAGCAGATCAATAGCACTTCGGCGCCCTGCGCCAGGACATCGGGGATCATCGACGCCAGCAGAATTTCATCCCCCGGTCCCTGCTCCGTCCAGATGAGAAGTTTATGACCCTGCAACGATTCGCCCTGCCAATACGGAATCGGGAAGGCCTTATCGAGCGTGCGCGACTCAGGGCGGCGGAATCGCCACGCATATTCACGCCAGCCTTCGGCAAGACACTCTTGATTCAGCAGGGACAAGGCCCGCTGAAAATGCGCATGCGCGAGGTCGGGATGCGTGGCGATGAGGGCGTCATAAGCGGCAATCACGTCGCCGCGCCGTTCCGCGACCTCATGCAGCATCGCCATGTTCAGGAAGGCTGCCGGGGGCGGGTGGGGAACTGCCATGGCCGCCTTAAGGTGCGTCTCGGCCTCGGCCACCGCATCCTGCCGGGTCAGGATCGCGCCGAGGTTGGAATGCGCTAGCGGTGACAAGGGATCGCGTTCAAGGACTTTGCGGTAGGTGGCCGTAGCGGCGGCAATATCGCCGACTTGCTCCTGCGCCAAGCCGATGTCTATTAAGATGCCGGCGCGGTCAGGCCAGGCCTGATGGACCGTCTCGAGAGCGGCCAGCAACTCCGGCCACTTGCCCTTGCGGTAGTAAACCTTGGAAAGATTGAAGGCCGCTTCGGTGAGGTCGGGCTTCAGCTTCAGCGCCTGTTTGAGATGGCGAGTTGCATCCTCAAAGCGTTCTGCGTGGAAGAAGATCACCCCGAGCAAATGGTGGACGTCGGGAAGGTCGGGTTTCGCCTTCAGAAGCTGCTGGCACAGTTTCTGGGCCTCGGCGTAGCGGCCCAAGCCGTCCAACCGCACGGCTTCGCGGTAGGCGTCGGCGCCGGTCATAACCGCGGGGGACGAAGAAAATGGCGCCGTCATGGGGCCGCTCCCAAATGCTGCGCGATTTTTGCGATCACGTCGCCCCAGGCGCCGGCGGCGGATTGTCTAAAAATGGTTACCGAGGGGTACCACGGCGATTTTGTGTTGTCCCCCCAATACCAAAGCTTGCCGTTGCCGGCCGGCGCCATGATCCAGGTCGGGATTCCCAGTGCCCCGGCCAGATGCGCGGTGGTGTTGGACACAGTGATGACAAGATCGCAGGCCGCAATGAGTGCAGCCAGGCTATCGATATCGTTGGTGAGGTCCAAGTCATCCAAATGGGCTAGATCGCTGGCCGTTGCCACGCGCTCTGCGGTCGTGTCGCCGTACTGCAAATCGACGAAG
Source organism: Fidelibacterota bacterium (assembly GCA_947476065.1). Lineage (GTDB taxonomy): Bacteria > Pseudomonadota > Alphaproteobacteria > Rhodospirillales > Rhodospirillaceae > SHVO01. Next base: position 6,197 of record CANJPG010000002.1, on the reverse strand, counting down.
CGTGTTTTCTCTCCGGCCGCCTGCCAAAGCGGTGGCAGGTCCAAGAGACCGCAGGACTTGTGCACGCCGAATTCGGGGTTCTTGCTGATCCAAGATATACCAACGAGACGCGTGCGTTTGTTGCTCAGTAACCGCGTGCGATAGGCCTGCATACGGTGTTTATCGGCCTTCAAATAACCCAAGCGATTTTTGGGAAAGTCTGCAGGCGTGTTGCGCAGGTATTGGCCCAGGTCGGCGGTTGAAATTTGCGCGTGGATTTCCAACTCCTTGGCTACCACGCCAGGCGGGTCGCGGCGCGCGATGGCCCGTACGCCCGGAAAGCTGCGCGTGATCAAGGTCGCCAGTCTTGCATCGCATTCCCAAACGACCGACGTGCCGGTTGCAACGATATCCGCAGCCATGCCGGCGCAAAGAATTTCCTCGCCCAGGCCCTGTTCGCCCCAGAGCAACAGCGTCCCCTGATCCATAGGTTGGCCGTGCCATTGCGGCTGCGCAAACCGGCGCGGTGGAGAGGTGAAATCCTTGCAGCGCCAGCGCCAGCCGTATTCCGTCCAGCCGGCGGCGAAGTTACCGCCGGTGAGATGCGCCACCGCCAAATTCCAATGGGCTTCGGCGTAGTCCGGGTTGAGGGCGACCGCACGCTGGAAGTTCTGAATGGCACCTGTGGCGTCGCCAGTTCTGTAAAGCGCGTTGCCCAGATTATTGAAGGCTTCACATAGCGTCGGTTTGAGCGCGATAGCGGCATTGAAGCTGTCGATGGCCTCGGCGAAGCGGCTGAGCGTATAAAGCGCCACGCCGCGATTGTTGTGGGCATCGGCATAGCCGGGGCTACGGGCAAGCGCTTGGTCATGAAGCGTCACGGCCGCGTCGGCCCGCATCAAATCGGTCTGAAAAATGCGCCCCAGATTGGTGTAGGGATTGGCCATATCGGGGGCAGATGCAATCGCCCTGCGCAACACGACCTCGGCCTCGGCCATGCGTCCTAGCATGATGAGTACGCCGCCGTATTCGTCCAGCACCCGCCCATTGCGCGGTTCCCGTGCGACGAGTTGCTCATATGCGCCGGCGGCCTCATCCATGCGACCGCTTAACCGTAGCGCCGCCGCCAAAAGGTGGAGCGCTTGACCCGCCTCCGGCTTCAGCTCAACAGCACGCCGCAGCGCATTGGCGGCGTCGTCATAAGCCTGCCCATTGAGCAGCGCATAGCCAAGATTATAGTGCGCCTCGGTCGAGTCAGGTTTTTTCGCCGCCACGGTCGTGAAGCACTGCGCTGCGCGCGTGAAGTCACCGGCCTTGGCGGCTGCAGCGCCGAGCATTTCAATGGCTGGCAGGTAATCCCCCCGCAACCTCAGGGAATGCTCGAGCTTGGTGCGCGCCTCGTCGGCCGCACCTATCTGAAACGCGAGAGCGCCTGCCAAATAGAGCGCCTGGGGATGGTCCGGCGCCTGCTGCAAAACAACACGGTACTGAGCGTCGGCACCCGCAAGGTCGCCGGCCTGATGGCGACTCGCTGCAGCGTTCAGCAGCGCTGCAAGGTCGGCTCCATCGGTGTGTGTTTTGCCTGTCATCACGCCGCCACGCCATGCGGTTGAACGGTGCGCCGCGTCGGCATCAATCGCCGTCGACGCCCATTTGACCAGCGATGCGCAGCACTTCCTCGACGCTGGTTTCGCCTTGCCAGGCTTTGATCAAACCATCCTCAAGCAAATCACGATAGCCGGATTTACGCGCGCAGATCGCCATTTCATGGAGCGGTTTCTGATGGAGGATCATGTCCGACAGTTGTTCGGTGACCACTGCCATTTCATAAATACCCAGGCGGCCGCGGTAGCCGGTGTTCTGGCACTGGCGGCAGCCTTTGGCGGCAAACCAGCGCGGCGCGCTGGACAGCAACTGGGGAAATAATTTTTGGAGATCCAGGCACTTTTGCATGATCGCCGCTGGCGGATCGTGCGGTATGCGGCAATGGGGGCAAAGCTGGCGCACCAGGCGCTGCGCCATGACCGCGCGGATCGACGAAGCGACCAGGAACGGCTCGATGCCCATGTCTATCAGGCGCGTGAACGCGCTGAGCGCGTCATTGGTATGTAGGGTCGAGAACACCATGTGGCCCGTCAGCGAGGCTTGCACAGCGATTTGCGCGGTTTCCACGTCGCGAATTTCGCCGATCATGATGGTGTCGGGGTCCTGTCGCAGAATGGAGCGTAAGGCCCTGGCGAAGGTGTATCCGATGTCTGCTTTGGTTTGCACCTGGGTGACGCCGGGAATGTTGTATTCGACCGGGTCCTCGACGGTGATGATCTTGCGCTTGCCGTCCTTGATTTCTTCCAGCGTCGCCTTGAGCGTGGTCGATTTGCCCGAACCGGTCGGGCCGGTGACGAGGATGATGCCGTACGGCTCATTGGCCAGGCGCGCGAAGGCTTCCAGATGATCGGCGGACATGCCGATCTTGGCGAGGGTGAAGTTCTTCTGCTCCTTCAGGAGCAGGCGCATGACGATGGACTCGCCCCACACGCCGGGCAGGCACGAGACGCGTACGTCGAGGTCTTTACCTGAGATGCGCAGGCCGATGCGTCCGTCCTGGGGCAGGCGGCGTTCGGCGATATCCAGGCCCGCAATCAGCTTGATGCGCGAGGCGACAGCGTCGAATCTCGAGCGCGGCAGCGTCAGCCGGTTCTGCAGCACGCCGTCGATGCGATAGCGGATGTCAAACTCGTGTTCGCGGGGCTCGACATGGATGTCCGAAGCGCCCTCGTTCACCGCTTGGGCAAGTGCATTGGAGACGAGTTCAACGACCGGTGCCTCTTCGGCCAGTTCGCGCAGCAAGGCCACATCGCCGGTGACGTCGCGGCCGACATCGGCCAGGCTGCGGCGGACGAGATCGAGCATCATGTCGAGATCGCGGTTGCGCACCAGGCGCCAGACCAAGCTTTTGTCGGGGAATGCGGCGGCGAGGGCTTCCTGCAAGCTCGGCATCAGGGGATCGCGGCATATGCAGCAGATTGCGCCGTCTTCCAACTGCCACGCGAGCGCGCCCTGGTCGATCCACCACTCAGGCTCAATTCCTGAACCGCGCATGATTTCGATGTAGGTGCTGGGGTCCTGCGGCAGTTGCTCGCTGGCGAGCACATCGAGGCCAAGCTGATATGACAACGTATCAAGCACGTTGTCTTCGGAGACCGATCCGATGCGCACCAGGATGGCGCCAAGGCGACCTCCTAGGGTCGACTGGAAAGTCAGCGCTTTGGCCAGATCGGCATCATCAATGAGGTCGCGATGAAGCAGGATCTGTCCAATAGTGGAGTGCGCCGCAGCCTCGGCTGTTTTGGTCAAAGCGTTCATCGCCGTGTCTGATATCTCGTCCAGCCGGCCGTGTGGCCCGGCGGCGCCTAAGATGTTGATTTAGATCATACCTTACCCGATATTTTAATCTGCGGTATGAGGTGTCTTTAGGCTTGTTACAAACTCTTCAGAATGCGCGGGAATCCAGCGAAAACTTTGGGTAAATGGGGCGTCTTGACAGATTATTCGCCGCCCAGGGCGGGTTTTAGCGGCTCCGGGGCCGTTCAGGAGCGTCGGGAAGGGCTGACATGAAGCGCTGGTTGGGCAATTTCCTGGCATTGGCTGGATCGGCGGCCGTCATGGCGGCCGGCTTTGAAGTCGCGTGCCGCACGGTGCTTGATACCGGCGTCCAGTATCACCTCGAAATGTGGAAATACGCGGTCGGGCTCAAGCGCATCTCCGCCGACCCTGAGATCGGCCACGAGCATCTCCCGGGCAGCCACGCCAACCTGATGGGTCATGAGGCGGCAATCAACAGCCAGGGCCTGCGCGACCGAGAGATAGCGCTCGCCAAGCCAGCCGGCACCAAGCGCATCCTCATGCTGGGGGATTCCATTATCTTCGGCTGGGGCGTCGGCCAGGACGAGACTCTGCCGGTGCAGCTCGAACGCGACCTGGCGGGAACGACCGGCGATCCGGTTGAGGTCATCAATGCCGGCGTGGGCAACTACAACACCGCCATGGAAGTCGCCTACTTCCTCGCGCACGGCATCGCCTATACGCCCGACATCGTCATCCTCAACTATTTCATCAACGACGCCGAGCCGACGCCGGTCTATCGCGACGTACCGTGGCTGGCCCGCCACGCCTATGCATATGCCGTGCTGGGTGGGGCTTGGGATGGCTTTAAACGCCGGTTCACCGGCGAGGAGCAGGATTGGCGCAGTTACTACGCCAGTCTCTACGCCGAAGGCGCGCCCGGCTGGCAACAGGCCCAGAAGAAAGTCGGCGAGCTGGCCGCCTACTGCCGAAGCCACGGCATTCGCCTGATCATGACCAACATCCCGGAACTGCGGGAGCTGAAGCCCTATGCCTTCCCCGACGTGCAGTCGAAGATCAGGGACCTGGCTGCAGCCAATAGCATTAAATACGTCGATCTGTTGCCGGCGGTGCAGGCGGAAGATCCGAAGACCCTCTGGGTTACGGTGCCCGATCCGCACCCCAATGCCCGCGCCCAGGCCCTCATGGCCCGCGAACTCGCCGGCTACCTCACCAAGGGTGTTCCCGGCCTTTAGGTGTCAGTAGGCGGGCATCAGGATCAGCCAGGACAGCTGCGCCAGGCCGCCGATGAAGGTGCCCAGGATGCCTGCGGCAAGGCCAGGGCCCAGGGGCATCTCACCCTGCCAGACTGGCTTGCCCTTGATGAGGCCGGCGATCCCGGCACCGGCGAGGGTCAAGACCCCCCCGGCGGCCATGATGTACGGCAGGGCCCAGGGGCCAAGCCACAGCCCGCCGGCCGCCACCAGCTTCACATCGCCAAATCCCATGGCCTCGCGGCCCTTCAGGCGGCTGACGGCCCAGCGAAGGCCCCAGAAGACCCCGCCGTTCACGAGGGCTCCGATGAGGGCTGCCTGCCACGAGATGCCGATGGGGGAGCCGATGAAGACCACCGCCAGCCCAGAAACGGCCAGCGCGATTTGCAGGGCATCGGGCAGGTATCCCGTGCGTAAGTCCACGACCGCCAGCCAAATCAAGCAGACGGCAAGAACCGTGAGGCAACCAAGTGACCAGGGGTCGAGCATCGCACCAGCTTACGGGGCGGCGCCTTGCGGTGAAAGACCCCAGAGACTATCCAGCGAGTCCGCCCAAATGGTGAAGAGACCCATGGCGACAAACAGCGCCGCCGCCACGTAACGGATCCAGCGCGATTGTACTTTTTCCGTGGCCAGGCGGCCCAGAAAGACCGCCGGAACGTCGGCGAGCAGCATGCCCGCGGTGGTGCCGGCGACGACCACGATGACCGAGTCCAGCCGTGCCGCCAACGCGGCGGTGGCGAGTTGGGTCTTGTCGCCCATTTCGGCGATGAAAAAGCTCACCGTCGTGATCCAAAAAACCCCGGCAGTCGTGGTCGCATCTTTTACTTTTTCGTCTTCATCAAGTTTATCGGGTATCAGCGCCCATGCGCCCATGCCGATGAAGAGAAGACCGAGGCCCCAACGTAACACGACCGGGTTGAGGTAGGCGGCCACCAGGCCGCCGACCGCACCTGCAACTGCATGGTTGAAAACCGTCGCGACAAAAATACCCGCGATAATCGGTATGGGGCGCTTAAAACGGGCGGCGAGAAGAAGGGCGAGGAGTTGCGTTTTGTCGCCGATCTCGGACACCGCGACGACGCCGAGCGAAATCAGAAAAGCTTCCATGGCAGGCCTATAAGGAAGCCACGCGACGAAAGCAAGGCGCTGGCGGCGCAAATCCGCGCGGTTTGCTGCTGGCAGGTTATGTGTTATGAAAATGTGGGCGGAAAGCCGGTTTTTCACATGGCCGGTCGTGCGTTCAGGGTTGGTCTTCGCGGGTGTAGTTCAATGGTAGAACGAAAGCTTCCCAAGCTTTAGGCGAGGGTTCGATTCCCTCTACCCGCTCCACCAAACTACCGAAGAAATCCGAGCTTGCCGAGGTTTCTCATACACGATTTTAAATCGCATCGCAGCTACTTGTTGATGGCACTGTGGCAATGCTGTGGCAGCTGGTGCGTACCTGCAACCAACAGGACGCCAAGTACGCAGGACTAAACATGCAGCTTCGGGAACCGGCCTGGAAAAGCATTCATGGAACGCATCGCCGCCAAGTCAACCGCCGCCAAACCCGCGCTCTTTCTCATAGCCCACCCAGGCACTTCGCCCCAGCGACCCCGC
>CANJPG010000001.1 GCA_947476065.1 Fidelibacterota bacterium | reverse complement strand
GGTCGGCAGGTCTTTCTTCGCTTCGACCTTCAGCAGCGCGATGTCAACCTTCTCGTCGCGGCCGATGAGCTTGGCTTCGAGAACCGTGTCGTCTTCGAGGATCACCGAGATCTGGTCGGCGTCTTCAATGACGTGGTTGTTGGTGACGATGTAGCCGGCCTTGTCGATGATGAAGCCCGAGCCGAGCGAGGTCTGGCGTTGCTTTGGCGGCTTGGCGCCGCCTTCGGGCGGGGCTTCATTGCCGCCTTTGCGGTTCTGGAACTGGTCGGGGAAAAACTCATCCCACGGAATGTCGTCTCCGTTGCGTTTGCGTTCGACCACCTGGCTGGTGGAGATGTTGACCACTGCCGGGCTCAGGCGTTCGGCCAGGTCGGCGAAGCTGTCAGGGGCGTTGCGCGCACCCGCGGGCAGTGCCGGCAACATAAAAACGGCAACAGCGGCCGTGACGGCGAACCGGAGGAATGACTTCAAGGCGGGCTCTCCTGATGATGCGTGTCCCGATGGTGCCGGAAAGCCGCCATGGCAGCAAGAACGGCCTCGGCGGATGGCCATTGTTTTAGCGGACCGGCCTATAGGTTGGCCGCGCCGCTATCGGTACGCGTTCAGGCTGTAGCCGCCGGCGGGCTATAAGGCCCGCTGGCGGCGGTCAGTGCGGCGACTTATTGAAGTATTTAAAGAATTCCGCATCCGGCGAGAGCACCATCGTGGTCCCATCGCCCAGGGCCGCGCGGTAAGCCTCCATCGAGCGGAAGAAATTGTAAAACTCGGCATCCTTGCCCTGGGCATTGTTGAGGATCTTGCGGCTGTCGGCCTGGCCTTCACCCATCAGAGTCTGCGACTCCTTTTCGGCTTCGGCAAGGATGATGGTGCGTTCGCGATCGGCATCGGCTTCGATGCGCGACTTCTGCTCCTGGCCCCGGCCGCGGAAGTCGGCGGCCTCGGCCATACGGTCGGACCGCATGCGGTTGTAGGTCGCCTGGGTGGTGTCGGCCGTCAGTTCCGTGCGGCCGATGCGCACTTCAACCACCTTGATGCCGAACTCTTCGGCGCGGCGGCTGACCGCCGTGGTGATCTCGTGCATCACGTCCTGGCGCTTGGCGCCGAGGATGTCGCCCAAGTCGGTGCGGCCCAAGGCGTCACGCACGCTGCCGTTCAAGATGTTGCCAAAACGGTCGCGGAAGGCGCTCTCGGTGAGCACGGTCTGATAAAACTTGAGCGGATCAACGATCTTGTAGCGCGCGAAGGAATCGACGTTGATGCGGCGCTGGTCGATCAGCGACATGTCCTGGCCTTGCGGATCGAGATCGAGGATGCGGGAGTCGTAGTAGTAGACATCCTGCACCAGCGGCACTTTGAAGTGCAGACCGGGCTGGGCGATCACGCGCTTGGGTTCGCCGAATTGCAGCACCAGCGCCTGCTGGGTCTGGTGAACGGTAAACAGCGCGCCGGAAGCGACGAGCACGATGAGGACCGCAGCGACAACGCTGGCGACAAGACGTGTGCTCATTGTGCGGCTCCCTGCGGCGACGGCGGCGTGGCCTTCTTGCCGAGCTCCGGTAGCGGCAGGTACGGCACCACACCCTGGCCCTTGCCGTTTTGGTCGATGATGATCTTCTCGGACTTGCTCAACACGTCCTGCATGGTTTCGAGGTACATGCGGCGCGTGGTGATGTCCTTGTTGGCGACGTAGGTCTGATAGAAAGCGGTGAACCGCGCGGCCTGACCCTCGGCTTCCTTCACCAGCTTTTCTTTTTCCGCTGTAGCGTTCTGCACCATGCGGGCGGCTTCGCCCTTGGCGCGGGGAACGATGTCGTTGCGATAAGCCAGCGCTTCGTTGCGCAGGCGTTCTTCGTCCTGTTTGGCGCGCTGCACGTCGTTGAAGGCGTCGATCACTTCCTTCGGCGGATCGGCCTTCTGGATGCGCAGGTCGAGGATGGTCACGCCGGCGTTGTAGCCGTCCATGATGGTCTGCAGCAGATCACGCGACTGCTGGGCGATGAGGTCGCGCTGGTTGGTCATGACGGCCTGCAGCGGATTACGGCCGACCACTTCACGCAGGGCGCTTTCAGCGGCCGCTTTCACGGTCAGCTCAGGGTCGCGCATGTTGAACAGGAAATTGCCGGCCTCGCGGATGCGCCACTGCACGACGAACTGGATGTCGGCGATGTTCTGGTCGCCGGCGAGGATATGGCTCTCCTGCGGCACTTCGCGGATATTGGCGCCCGACCCGCGGAACCCAACAGTGACCTGATTGGTTTGCGTCACCTTGGGGCGGATCTTTTCGCCGATGGGTGCGGGGAACCAGTAGTTCAAACCGGGCTGGGTGGTTTTGACATATTTGCCGAACAGGAGCTCGACGCCCTGCTCGTCGGGCTGGACGCGGTAGAAGCCGCTCATGCCCCAGAAAAACAACACCACCGCGGCCAGAAGCCACAGCGCGCGCAGGTTGCCGAAGCCACCCGGCATCATCCGGCGCAGACGGTCCTGGCCCCGGCGCAGCATTTCCTCAAGGTCTGGCGGGGGATTGCCGCCGCCGCTACGGTCCCGGCCGCCCCAAGGGTTGTTGCCGCCGCCGCCGCCCCACGGGCCGCCGCCACCGCTGCCCCACGGGCCTCCGCCTTGTTGTTTGTAAAACAATGGATTAATCCTTCGCCGTAAATCTGGCCGTAATATCTAAAGATTGCCTAAGGTTATAGGACAACCGCGCCTGTGTCGCAATGTAGCCGCAGCATGGTCGCAAAGGCCCCACACCGTGTGCCCATTCATCGCTTATGTTGGTACTGCATAAGCATTTTCAAGCCAAACCATTCACATGCCTGATATCACCCAGACCCAGATCATTGATGCCCTCAAAACCGTGGACTCCGGAACCGGGGGCATCGACGTCGTTGCGCGCGGCTGGGTGAACGACATTCTGATAAGGGACGGCCACGTCACCTTCACCTTGGAAGTGCCGCCTGCGCTGGGGCCTAAGCTGGAGCCCGTGCGCGCCGCCGCCGAGAAAGCGGTCCATGTCCTGCCTGGCGTGCTGACGGTAACCGCTGTTCTGACCGCCGCGGCGCCCAAGGCTGCGCCGCAGCCGGCCGCCAAAGGCGGGCGCGAGCGCATCGAACTGCCGGGCGTGAAGTTCATCGTCGCCGTCGCCTCGGGCAAAGGCGGCGTCGGCAAGTCGACCACTGCGGCCAATCTCGCCGTTGCCTTTGCGCGGCTCGGCAAAAAAGTGGCGATGTTCGACGCCGACATCTTCGGACCGTCTCAACCGCGCATGCTGGGCCTTGCGGGCAAGAAACCCGGCTCCGACGGCAAACGTGTATTCCCGCTTGAGAACCACGGCGTCAAAGTGATGTCGATCGGCTTCATGATCGCCGAGGACAACCCCATCGTCTGGCGCGGCCCGATGGTCATGGGTGCCCTTGAGCAGATGCTGCGCGATGTTGAGTGGGGCGAGCTGGATGTGATGGTGGTGGATATGCCGCCCGGCACCGGCGATACGCAACTCACCATGTCCCAGCGCGCGCCGCTGGCCGGCGCCATCATCGTCTCGACGCCGCAGGACATTGCCCTGCTTGATGCCCGCAAGGGCCTCAACATGTTCCGCAAGGTCGAAGTGCCGATCCTCGGCATCATTGAAAACATGAGCTACTACGTCTGCCCGAAATGCGGCAACCGTGACGACATCTTTGATCACGGCGGCGCACACCGCACCGCCGACGAGCTCCATGCGGACTTTTTGGGTGAAGTGCCGCTCGATCTGAAGATTCGACTCACCTCTGACGGCGGCACGCCAATCACCGTCGCCGAGCCCGATGGTCCACACGCTCAGGTCTACATGACCATCGCAAGGCGCGTCTGGGATAAGCTAATCGGCGTGCAAAAAAAAGCCCCCACAATCTCCATGGGCAGTTCTGCTTAAAATCCTGTTAGACGCTCACATAAGCGGGAACCTTTCCTATATCCGTCGAAGCTCTTGCGTATAGTCAGCGCGGGAAGGATTTGCCGACGGAGTTTTTTAAGGGCCATGCGTCCTTCCCTTTTTTGCGTGCGCGGTACTGATCATTGCGAGCGGCCTTCCCGCCCCTCGTCATTGTACCGCTCTCGGATGGGTACGCCCTCAAATATGGCTGGCATTGCCAAGGCCTGCGACGGAGTCATCGCACGTCCATGGGGCCGCCTGAATATGAACACCGTTTGCAAGCAGCCTTCGAAGTGACCGCGCGTTTGTGTGGAGCGCAAGTTCGGGCGTCGTCTTAGTTAAAGCTACTTCCCGGGGCCGTTTGACGGGAAGAACAAACTGGGGACCTATCAATGTACGCTAAGTATCGTGATGACGCGCGTCTGCGCGTCAGCGGGCCGCTCTTTCTTGCGCTGATTTTCACCTCACACGCGGCTTTCGCTCAGGGCGCTGCGCCGCATCTGCCGGACATGTCGTCGTACAATTGCGCCAGCGCGGCCAATGCCGCGAGCACCAGGCACATCGGCCAGGTGATTCGCGGTCAGTATCACGAGTGGTTCGAGAGTTTCGTGCAGTCCGGCGACCAGCAGCGCCTCGTCTGCATCGGCATCGTGCGCCCCAATACGCAGCAATTGTCTGCCGACGAGGCAAAGGCTTTCCTCACCTCCTCCCTTGCCGTGGGGGCGCTGACGCCGGAGGCCGCGGCCAACCTCAAGCGCGCGCTGGCGGCCCCAGCGGGCGAAGAGTCGGTCGAACCCGATAATGTCCAGGCCGAACCGCTGAAAAGCCTGCGTGAACCAACGGCCACAACGCAGTCGCTGCGCCAAAGCACGGCGCCGGACACCGAACAGCCGCCGATCCCGGCCGCCAAGAACTTCGACGGCAGCGAAAACGTTGTCCCATCGAGTGTGACGAAAATCGCGCCTGCCGCCTCCGCAACATCGAGCGCCGCACCCGCCACAGCCGGCATCGAAGACCGCGTGCCAAATCTGGACACGCAGAGCTATCCCTGGAACACGCTGGCTTATTTCACGTCCACTTACCCTGCTGGCGGCAGTTTCAGATGCAGCGCAACGCTGGTCAGTCCCTATGTGGCGCTGACCGCCGGCCACTGCGTGCACAACAATACGCGCGGCGGCTACATCGCCTCGGGCCGCCTGGCGCCGGGACAGCGTCAGGCCGCGTTGGGCGACGGCCGTGCTATCCAGCCTTACGGGACCAAAAGCGACATCGCCTCCGTGCAGACCACCGCGCAGTGGACGCAGATTTCGGGCAACGATTCCTATCCGATCACCGATTACCGCTACGACTACGCGGCGATCGAATTCCGTACGCCCTTCACACACACGAGCACTTTTATGCCCGTGCTGTACGGCAGCACCGGCAGCGTCACCAGCGCCGGCTACCCGGCCGTGGTTAGTTCGCTGGGCGCCTATGGCCAGTGGGTTGACGACGCGCCCGAGAGCAGCCGCTCCGCCTCGTCCTACCGCTACCAGCATATCCGCGAATTCGCCGCCGATGCCTCGGGCGGAAACTCCGGCGGCGCGTTCATTTATACCGATGCCAGCACCGGCCAGAGTTACCTCGTTGGATCACTGTCTTACGGCAACGATCTCAATGATAGCGCCGGCGGTCCCTGGTACGATTCCTGGAACCAGGCCCTGATTAGCAGCTGGGTCAGCTGGGTTCCGGGCAAGGAAAGCATCGCCAGTTCGTCGTCGGGCCTGCGCGTGGCGAGCGTCTTCAGCGAAACCCAGGCCGAGATGATGTCGTACTTGCGGTTCTACAATGCGGGCGGCATGCCCGGTACCGTCGACGTCACGCTGGCCGACTACGCCACCGGCGCCTTGCTCGGCACCTGGCGCAGCCCGGCGCTGGCCGCCGGAAGTTCCCAGCAGTTCTCAATCAGGGAAATCGAGGACAATGCCAACGCCACCTTCGCCAAGCCCTTGATCTATTCACTGTCGGTACGGCCAACCTTCGCCGGCAGTTTCCAGAACGTGCTCTGGCGCAAAATCGACAACACCCTGACCAACCTCAGCACCTGCGACACGCAGGAACGCAGCACAAATACTCTGATCAACGTCCACTCGTCGCTGATGGACGGCGGTTATCCTTCGGGCGTTGTGCTGCACAATACGTCGGCGGGTACGGCCTCGCCGACTTTCGGGATATTCGACGCCCAGACCGGCACGCGGCTCGGCACATACCGCGCGACGCTGGCCGCCAATTCCCAGCAGATACTGACTGTCGGTGCGATGGAGAATGCCGCCGGCATCATCCCCAGCGCCTATCATTACATCATCAAGGCCGAGAGTGGGTTTACGGGCTACATGCAGCATCTTCTGAACAATAAGGCAGCGCGCCTCATCACCGACATGACCGAGACCTGCACGCTGGCGCCATAATCAAGCCAGAAAGGCCTGCATTTCTGGTAGCCGTGTAATCTTCAGCCGTATCGCCAACAAGCCACACGACGTCTATACTGGTGGTGGGAAGGATGATTGACGGAGTTTGTAGGGGCCATGAATCCATCCCATTTCCATGCCTGTGTCCCCATGCCTTTTTGCCGGCTTCTCCGCTGGAGCATGGTTGCGCTTGCACTGCTGGGCATTGGCACCACTGCTGAAGCGGCGCAGACCACAGCGACGGCGCACCTGCCTGACCTCTCGGCCTATAATTGCAGCGACGTGTCCGAGGCTAACACCACCGCGACACGCCATATCGGCCAGGTCATCAAGGGCACCTACAACGAGTGGCAGGAATATTATGTCGGCACAGGCGATCAGCAGCGGCTGGCTTGCATCGGGCTCATGCGCCCTGCTACCCGCCAGCTGAACGTCGATGAAGCTAAGACATTCCTGACCAATTCCTTCGCCATTGGCGCGCCGGCGGCATCCGCTGCGGAAAGCCTCCAGCGCGCGCCCGCCGAGTCCACGCCGGAGCCCGCCAACGTTCAGCCCGAGCCCATTAAGCGTGTTCGTAAGCCCACCGCTTCATCTGGCAATGCACCCAGCACCAGCGAGCGGCCCGCCACCAGCGATCTTCCGCCGGTGCCCGACACCAAAACCTTTGACGCCCCCGACACCGCCCCGCGCGCGACCGAGCGCAGCAGCGGTCTGTTGCTGACGCCGGAAGCAGCGCCCGCTGCGGCGTACGAATCACCGCAGACCGTCGGCGTCGAAGACCGCGAACAGATCATCCCCACGCAGACGTTTCCCTGGAACACCGTGGCCTATCTCTCGGTCACCTACCCGACCGGAGCCAGCTTTCGCTGCAGCGCCGTCGTTGTGAGCGCCTATGTCGTGCTGACGGCGGGCCACTGCATCCACAGCAACAGCCGCGGCGGCTATATCAGCACAGCCCGCGTCTATCCGGGCCAGACCCAATCCTCGCCCAGCGACGGCACGCCGATCCGGCCCTATGGCGTCAAGAACGATGTGCAGTACTTACAGACCACGGCGCAGTGGGTGAAGATTTCCGGCGAAGACTCCTACCTTGTCACCGATTACCGCCACGATATCGCCGCCATTGAGTTCAAGACTCCCTTCACCTATACAAGCACCTTCATGCCGGTGATGTACGGCAGCACCGGCTCGCCGGTCACCGATGCGGGCTATCCCGCGGAAATCGGCACCAACACGGTCTACGGCCAGTACGCCGACCTCGGCAACGAAACCGCCGACTCTCTCAACGAGTTGCGTCCCTACCACGTACGCGAATTCCTGATCGACGCATCGGGCGGCGATTCCGGCGGGCCGTTCTTTTATCTCGATCCGGGCACCAACCAGCGCTACGTGGTGGGGCTGCTGTCCTACGGCGAAGACCTCGACGATGCCGCCGGCGGCCCCTGGTACGATTCCTGGAACCAATCGCTGGTCAGCGGCTGGGTGAGTTGGAAGCCGGGTGCGGCCTCTACCGGTTCGGTCGCGGGCTTGCGCGTCGCCAGCGTGTTCGGCACACAGCAGCCCAACGTGCTGTCGTTCCTGCGCTTCTACAATACCGGCACATCGTCGGGCACCGTCGATGTCACCCTGGCCGACGGCACAACGGGATCGGTTCTGGCCACCTGGACCAGCCCGAGCCTGCCCGGCCGCAGCTCTCGCCAGTTCGCCATGGTCGATATCGAGAATAACGCCAGTGCCACCTTCACCAAGCCGATCAATTATTCGGTCTCGGTGCGCGCGAGCTTCAACGGCACCTTTCAGAACGTGCTCTTTCGAAAGACCGATGGGACCTTGACCAACCTCAGCACCTGCGACAGTCCAGCCAACAGCCAAAACACCCTGATGAACGTGCATTCGTCGCTGCTGCAAAGCAACTACCCGTCGGCGGTGGTGATCTACAACACCAGCACCACGGCTGTGCAGCTGTCGCTGGGCATTTACAGCGCTCAGACCGGCCTGCGCCGGGGCACCTACCTGACGTCGTCGATTCCGGCCAACGGCCAGCTGGTGCTGGCTGTTTCCTCGCTCGAAAGCGGCGCTGGAATCTCACCGTCGGGCGACTACCATTACAACATCCGCTCGGACACCAGCTTTACCGGCTATATGCAGCATCTGGTGAGCAACCAGGCCGCGGGCGTGACCGTCGACATGACCACCGCCTGCACGTTGTCGGCCCAATAGCGCTCAGGCCTTTTCGAGAACCACGAAGCTGAAAGCCGGCGTATCGCCCGCAGCCTTATGGTGCTCGCGCGAGACCTCGCGCCAATCCGCCAGATCGAGGGCGAGCGTGGTGTCACCGGCAACTGCAGCATGCACTTCGGTCAGGTAGATCCGGTCGGCCCGGTCCAGGGTCTGGCGATAAATCTCGGCGCCGCCGATCACCGCGATTTCATCGACGCCCGTTCGGTGCGCCTCTTCGTAGGCCAGTGCGAAGGCCGACGGCAGATCGACGGCGGTCAGCACGCCGGCCGCGTGCCAAGCGGAATCGCGCGTCACGATAATATTGGTGCGCCGCGGGAGCGGCCGTCCGATGGAGTCATAGGTCTTGCGCCCCATGATCACCGGCTTGCCAAGGGTCACCCGCTTAAAATATTGAAGGTCCGCCGGGATGCTCCACGGCAGTTTTCCGTCCCGGCCGATGACGCAGTTGTCGGCTCGGGCAATGACGAAAGCCACTTTTATTGGCGGATTCTGCGGCGTTTCCGGCATAGCTCCACTAAGTCCCTTTGTCTCGATGCCATGGCCGCGCCGCAATGGCATCCCTGAAAAACCACATTCCCAGGATAACCCTTACATATCAGCGCGAAGGGAATTAGACTTCCCCGAAAATCGTATGTTAGACTTACCGCACAGCTGAGGGTGAGTCAGCCGTTCCAAGTTCAACAGATACTTTTAAATACTGGCGTTTCAAACAAGGTTCTAAGGGAGGACATATCCATGAGTCGTACCACCAAGATCATCGCCGCCGCCGCCGCTTTCGCCATGATGGGTGCCAGCAGCGCCTTCGCCGCCGAGTGCGGCGCGAAGCCGGAAGCGCCGAATCTCGCCGCCACCGATGGCAGCACGATTGCCAGCAAGGACATGTCGGCGTTGGCCGAAAAGTTTGATGCCTATCAGACGAAGTTCATCGACTTCAGCGATTGCATCAACAAGGAATTCAACGAGACGCAGAACAAGTTCAAGGAAGTTGTGACTGCGTATCAGGCCAAGAGCAAAAAGAAGTAATTCACTTCGTCTGAATTCGGCGCCGCCCGCGAGGCGGCGCCGTTTTCGTTTCTAGACCGCGACCTTGGCCGCGATGTGCGCTTGGGGCGTGTAGTTTTCCAGCGTGAAATCGGCGTACGTGAAGCCGAAAATATTCCCCACCGCCGGATTGATCTTCAACGTCGGCAGCGGCCCCGGCTTACGGGCCAGCTGGATATGCGCCTGCTCGATATGATTTGAGTACAGATGCGCATCGCCCAGGGTGTGGATAAATTCGCCCGGCTTCAGCCCTGTGACCTGGGCCACCATCAGTGTCAGCAGGGCGTAGGAGCCGATATTGAAGGGCACACCGAGGAAAATATCGGCGCTGCGCTGGTAGAGCTGGCACGACAGCTTGCCGTCGGCGACATAGAACTGGAACAGACAGTGGCAAGGCGGCAGCGCCATTTCATCGACTTCAGCCGGGTTCCAGGCGCTGACGATATGCCGGCGGCTGTCGGGGTTCACCTTGAGGGCGGTGACGACGTTGTCGATCTGGTCGATCTTGCGGCCGTCCATCGAAGGCCACGAGCGCCATTGCTTGCCATACACCGGTCCCAGCTCGCCGTCTTCGTCGGCCCATTCGTCCCAGATCGAGACGCCATTTTCCTTGAGGTAGGCGATATTGGTATCGCCCCTTAAGAACCACAAGAGCTCGACGATGATCGATTTGACGTGCAGCTTTTTGGTGGTCAGCAGCGGGAATCCCGCCGCCAGATCGAAGCGCATCTGGTGGCCAAACACGCTCAGCGTGCCGGTGCCGGTGCGGTCCGACTTTTTAACGCCCGTACGTAGCACAAGGTCGAGCAAATCAAGATATTGTTGCATGCGAGTCTTATAAACCCAATCCGGGTACTAAGGGAGTGGGTAGGTAGCCAAAACGCCTGAGGCATCCTATATTACGAATGCCGCGCAAGCGGCTATGGCGCTAAACCTGCTGTGGCATAGACGTAACGGACCCGGGGGCAGTACCCGGCGCCTCCACCAATTTTCCCGGCCTGAATCTTTGGATTCCGGCCGGGGTTTACGGGGGCGAATTAGGCTCGACGTGCGTAATAAAGACAGTAGTTGTTCCCGGCATGATACCACCGTTATCGGGTCATATCTAAAAGTGCCAACGACAACGTTGCACTCGTTTCGGACGTCCGCCTCGCAGCCTAACGGCCGCTAGGTAATATACGTCCAAGACGCGGTTCGGGGGGCACCGGGCAACAGAAGCCCCCCACTCTCTCGCAAGTTCTGGCGGATGCACTGCGGTGTAAGGCCGTTTACCCTCCCGGGTCGGCAACCGTAAAAGCCATTGAACCTTTCGCCCGTCCCGGGGAGAATACGCCCATCAGCTCATTGCACGCGCGCACCCGGCGCCGACAGTACGCGGCGCCACGAAGTATTGAAGATATTTGCGGTATGGACATCACGACACTCAGCTACGAACGCATGGTCGAAGACGCGCTGCGCGGCGTGTTGCGCCAGGCGCTGCGCATCACCGCGGCGCAGGGCCTGCCGGGCCAGCACCATTTCTACATTACCTTCGACACCACAGCCCCTGATGTGCAGATCTCGGCCAGCCTCAAGGCGCTGCACCCCAATGAAATGACCATCGTCCTGCAGCACCAGTTCTGGGACCTGCAGGTTTACGAAGACCACTTCGAGATCACGCTTAGCTTCAACAGTGTCAGCCAGCGGCTCATCATTCCCTTCGCCGCGGTCACGGCCTTTGCCGATCCGCACGCCAAGTTCGGCCTGCAATTCCATGTCGAATTCGAAGAGCGCTCCGGCGCCGACGAGGACGCCGACGCCGAGAATGACGATGCGGACGACCCACCGATCAACGACGTGCTGCCGGTCGATTCCGCCAAGGTCTCGCAACGCCTGAAGGGCGGACGCAAGAGCACAACGCCCAGCGCGCCGCTCGCCGCCGTGAAGTCCGCCAGCGAGGACGATGACACCGGCAAAGTCGTCACCCTGGACGCCTTTCGCAAGAAGTAGGCGCCCGGCGTCACTTCATATTCCCTATTAGAAGCAACTTACGGATGCCGCTCATGTTGGACGCAGCCTTCGCCGAAATCTTCCCTCTGGCCAAAGACACCACGCCCTACCGCAAGATTTCGGGCGACGGGGTGATGGTGGACAAGTTTCGTGGCCAGGACATCATCGTCGTAGAACCTTCGGCCATTACGAAATTGACGGCCGAGGCCTTCCGCGATCTTTCGCACCTTCTGCGCCCCGGTCACCTCGCCCAGCTGCGCGCCATCATGGAAGACCCGGATGCCTCGCCCAACGACCGCTTCGTGGCCCTCGAGCTTTTGAAGAATGCCAATATCTCGGCGGGCTTCGTGCTGCCCATGTGCCAGGACACCGGCACGGCGATTGTCATGGGCAAAAAAGGCCAGCAGGTTTGGGTCAACGGCGACGACAGCCAGGCCATCACTGAAGGCGTGGCCGAGGCTTACAACAAGCTCAACCTGCGCTACTCGCAGATGTCGCCGACGTCATTGTTCGAGGAAAAAAACACCGGCAATAACCTGCCCGCACAGCTCGACCTGTTCGCGGTGCCGGGTGATAGCTACAAGTTCATGTTCATGGCCAAGGGCGGCGGCTCGGCCAACAAGGCCTATCTGTTTCAAAAGACCAAGGCCGTGCTCAATCCGGCGGGCCTCAAGAAATTCCTGGAAGAGGAAGTCAAAAGCCTCGGCACCTCCGCCTGCCCGCCCTATCATCTGGCCATAGTCATCGGCGGCCTGTCGGCGGAGATGACGCTGAAGACCGTAAAGCTCGCCTCCTCGCGCTACCTCGACGGCCTGCCGACCAAGGGCGGCACCAGCGGCCAGGCGTTTCGCGACGTGGCCATGGAGCAGGAAGTGCTCGCCATGACCCGCACCATCGGCATCGGCGCGCAGTTCGGTGGCAAATACTTCTGCCACGATGTGCGTGTCATCCGTCTGCCGCGCCACGGCGCTTCGGTGCCCGTCGGCATCGGCGTGTCTTGCTCCGCTGACCGCCAGGTGCTCGGCAAGATCAGCCGCGACGGCATCTACGTCGAACAGCTGGAGACCAATCCCGCCCAGTACATGCCCGACATCAAGAGCGAGAAGCTCTCGGGCGACGTGGTCAAGATCGACCTCAACAAGCCGATGAACGAAATCCGCGAGATCCTTAGCAAGTATCCGACCAAGACCCGCGTGTCGCTGAGCGGCCCGATGGTCGTGGCCCGCGACATCGCTCACGCCAAATTGCAGGAGCGAATCGATCGCGGTGAAGGTCTGCCCGACTACATCAAACAGTACCCCGTGTATTACGCCGGCCCCGCCAAGACGCCCAAAGGTTACGCCTCGGGCGCGTTTGGTCCCACCACAGCCGGACGCATGGATTCTTACGTCGACACTTTCCAGGCCAACGGCGGCTCCATGGTGATGCTGGCCAAAGGTAACCGCTCCAAAGCCGTCACCGAAGCCTGCAAAAAACACGGTGGGTTCTATCTCGGCTCCATCGGCGGCGCGGCCGCGCTGCTGGCCGAGAATTCCATCAAGAAGGTGGAAGTGCTTGAGTACCCCGAGCTGGGCATGGAAGCCGTGTGGAAGATCGAAGTCTTAGACTTCCCGGCATTCATCGTCGTGGACGACAAGGGCAACGACTTCTTTTCGCAGCTTTGAGTCTTAAGCTCCTCTGGAACGGCCCGAAAGCCGCACCTCTCACCATCGCCCTCGCCCACGGCGCCGGCGCGCCGATGGACACGTCGTTCATGACCTTCTTTGCCGAAGGTTTGGCGGACAAGGGCTTTCGCATCGCACGCTTCGAGTTTCCCTACATGGCGGCCCGCCGCCCAAAAGAGGGAGGCGACGGCAAACGCAAGCCGCCGGACCGGCAGCCGATCCTGCTGGATACCTGGCGCGCGGTGATCACGGAGATCGGCGCGGACCGCCTCGTCATCGGCGGCAAGTCCATGGGCGGGCGTATGGCCAGCCTGATTGCCGATGAGGCCAAGGTGCGCGGGCTCTTGTGCCTCGGGTATCCGTTCTACGGCGCGGGCCGGAAGGACAAACCCCGCACCGAACACCTGCTCACCCTCAAAACCCCTACAGTTATATGTCAGGGGACCCGCGACCCCATGGGTGACCGGGAAGCCGTGTCGGCGCTCAAATTGTCCAAGAAAATCCGCCTTCACTGGGCCGAGGACGGCGACCATGACTTGAAGCCGCGCAAGACCTCTGGCCTCACCCACGATCAAAATCTAACCGCTGCCCTTGACGCGGCGGGCAAATTCCTCGCAGGCTTGACGCCTTAATCTTCCAGCCCAGTTTGTCAGAGGGGCGCTATGTCCACCCGCACCGAAACCGATTCCATGGGGGCCATCGAGGTTCCCGCCCACCGCTACTGGGGGGCGCAGACCCAGCGCAGCCTGGAGAATTTCAAGATTGGCGGCGAGCGTATGCCGCTCGCGCTGATCCGCGGGTTCGGCGCCCAAAAGAAAGCGGCGGCCCTGGCCAACAAAGCGCTCGGCGAATTGCCGGCGGATATCGCCGACGTCATCGCTCAGGCGGCCCAGGAAGTCGCCGACGGCAAACACGACGACGAGTTCCCGCTGGTGGTCTGGCAGACCGGCTCGGGCACACAGACCAACATGAATGCCAACGAGGTCATCGCGGGGCGCGCCAACGAAATCCTCACCGGCAAGAAGGGCGGCAAGACGCCGATCCATCCTAACGACCACGTCAACCGTGGGCAGTCGTCCAACGACAGCTTTCCAGCGGTGATGCACATCGCGACGGCTTTGCAAGTCACCGGCACGCTGATGCCGGCCCTGGAGAAACTGCAAGGTGCGCTTGACAACAAAGCCGAAGCCTTCGCGGGTATCATCAAGATCGGCCGCACGCATCTCCAAGACGCGACGCCGCTCACGCTCGGACAGGAGTTTTCAGGCTATGCCGCGCAAGCAGGCTTCGGCTTGGATCGGCTGAAGGCGACATTGCCGCGTTTGCTGCGCCTGGCGCAGGGCGGTACCGCCGTAGGCACGGGCCTCAACTCCAAGAAGGGCTTTGCCGATAAATTCTGCGCCGAACTGCGCGCATCCACCGAGCTGGCCTTCTGGCCTCCAGTCAATTACTTCGAAGCCCTGGGCACCCACGACACCATGGTCGAGGTGTCGGGCGCGCTCAACACCATCGCCGTCTCGCTGATGAAAATCGCCAACGACATCCGCCTCATGGCTTCGGGCCCGCGCTCGGGCCTCGGCGAATTGATCCTGCCCGCCAACGAACCCGGCTCGTCGATCATGCCGGGCAAGGTCAACCCGACCCAGGCCGAAGCCTTGACGATGGTCTGCGCCCAGGTGATGGGCAATCACACCGCCGTCACGGTCGCGGGCTCCCATGGCCATCTGGAGCTGAACGTTTTCAAACCGGTGATTGCTCACAACGTGCTGCAGGCGATCCGCCTGCTCAGCGATGCGATCCTGAGTTTTGTCACGCACTGCATTTACGGGCTGAAAGCCGACAAGGCCGTCATCGCCCACCATGTGGAGAACTCGCTGATGCTCGTGACAGCGCTGGCGCCGCACATCGGTTATGACAAATCCGCCGAGATCGCCAAGAAAGCCTATGCCGAGGGCTCGACCTTGAAAGAGGCCGCGGTGAAAAGCGGCTACGTTAGCACGGCGGATTTCGACGCCTGGGTGAAGCCCGACGACATGATCAGCCCCCATGATTAACAAGCGTCATGATTAAAAAGAGATCGGTAGATATCGCCGGTCACCGCACCAGCGTTTCCATCGAAGTCGAATTCTGGGATGCGCTGCGTGAGATCGCGTTGCAGCGCAAAATATCCATCAACGACCTGATTGCCGAAATCGACAACGCCCGTGACGGCAACCTCTCCAGCGCCATCCGTGTTTATGTGCTGAAATGCCTTAAGACGGCACCTTAGGACGCTGGGCGCAGCATGATGTTGGGCAAGTCCAGCTGACCCTTGATGGTGATAGGTACGGCAGCGGGCTTGCCTGCATCGGCCGCCGCCGATGATTCCAAGCGCAGACGGCCCGCAAGATCCACTTGCCAGCGCCCGAGGTCGATGGTGCCGGTGAAGGCGCCGCCGTAGGACTTCGAGGCCACCGTGGCATCCTCGATCTTGATGCGACCGTCGGCGGCGGAAAAGCGCGATTCCAATGTCACCGGTCCGGCCTTGCCCATGCCTTCCACCTGATTGGCCGCCGTGATCACGCCCAGAAGGCCCGAGATGGTGCCGCTGCCGGCCTCGCTGGCGACGATCTTGAGCGTGCCCGATCCCGAGAATGCCGCGGCCAACGCCGCCGGGGTGGCGCCTTGCGCGCGGAAGCTGCCGGCGAAGTCGGCTCTGCCCATGGATTTGCCCGCCATGCCGCCCCCGTTGATGGCATTGGCGACGCCGCCCAGATCGCCGCCGAGGAAGGCGATCTCACCTTGCATCAACGGCACAGGCGATGCGGCCGCGCGCAGATAGAGCTGTCCTGGTACGCCGAAGACCTTGCCTTTCCAGTCGCTGACCTCGACAGCATCGTCGGCCACCACAACGCGGCACGAGAAATCCTGCACCTGCACGCCGCGCACCGTGAACGCCGCACCGGATATCTGGATGTTGCCGCGCCAACCCTTGAGCAGCGACCAGTCGAAGGGTTCTTCGGACCAGGGTGGGGGCTTTGCGCTTGGCGCGGCGGGCCGCGCAGACGCGGAACGCGCCGGCACGGCCACCGGCAGCGTTGCGGATTCTTTCGGCCAGAGCTTGTCCGCGGAGACATTGACACCGGTCAGTGTACCGGTGATTTCGGGTTGGCCGCTGCCGCGCGCGATATCCAGCGTGCCGCTGAAGCTGTTGTCGCCGATGCGCAGGGCCAGCGATTCAACCTTGGTTGCGGCGGGCTCGTGGGTGATGCGCGCCGTCATCTTCACCGCGCCAGGATCGGCTGTCCCGATGGGCCATAAAAATCCGGCGGCTTTGACCAGCGCGGCGTAGCTTGGCTGTGCCGCGTCGATGTTCAGGCTGATGTGCGGCTGCTGGTCGAGAGTCAGGCCCTGACCATTGGCCTGCACGATCAGGTTGGCCGCTTTCAAGGTGGCCGTCATGTCGGCCTGGGCCAACGATCCCTTGATGACGCCCATGAGCGACAAAGGTGTCAGCGTCCGCAATTGCTCGGGCAGATTGAAGCCGAAGGCGCGCCCAACGCGCGCCATATCCGCGGCAGAAACATCGAACTGCAGATCATCAAAGCGCGGCGTAACACCAAAGCCGCCGATACCGCCGCTGAACCACGCCGTGGCACCGCCGATATTCTCAAAGGATGCGCTGCGCAGCGTCAGCGTGCCATCCTTGAGACTGGCATCGAGACCAGCCTTGCCGTTGCCCACGCCGCCGAAGGTCAAAGCATCGACCTGGACGCGCACATCGGCATCGATATCGGCGAGATCGGCGAAGGCGGCAAAAACCGGCGTCACGCCGTAAGCATCTGCTTTGGGCGGAGCGCCAACGTGAAGTGCGGCGGGCGCGGGTGATGCAGGAGCAGCCGGCGCGTCGGCGTGTTTGAACAGCGGCAGGTAGACATCGGCGTTAAGGGCATTGACCGCGAGGTCAAGGCTCCAGGCCGAGCGCGCCGCTTTCAGCCACGCCATACGGCCGGTAATTGTACTGGTATCTACCGTCGCCGTGATGTCCCCCAGCGCGAATTGCGCCGGCGTCACCTGAAGCGCGGCCTTGAACGATGCGTTGCTCAAACGACCAAGCGGCACATTGTCCGGCTTCACACCCAGCCAGGCCAGCATGTTGCGCAGATCGCCGGTCTGGGCCTCCACCGCGCCTTCAAAGGTGTTCGCCCCGTCGAGGCGCATCAGCCCAAAAGCCTTAACGCGGGTAGCCGCCGGAAGATCGACGGAGATGTCGGAGAGTGTCAACTCACCGCCGGCCAACGTCGCCGTGACATTGGCGTCGCGCAAGGTCTGGCCGCGATAGGACAAGGCCGGAATTTTCAAGCTGAAGTCGCCGGAGAGATTCTTCAACGGCAGCGATACTGTGCTCGCCGCCGCCGGCTGGCTTTGCGCGTGAGCCGTGGCCACAAAACCGAAGGTGATGGGCGACACCGGAAGGTTCGCCGCGAGTTTCCAAGCCTCCACCGCCACTGCGCCGACCTCGACGCGGGCACTTACATGGGCTGGGGCATCGCCTATGGCAGCCTGCCACGACACCGCGCCTTTCGCGGGTGTGCCGCCAATATCGAGCGCTAGCGGATCGAGCGAGAACGCATCGGCGTTGCCGCGGACCTTCCCCGAGAGCGACAGCGGTTTTTGCAAAGCCTCGGGCAAGCGGGCACCGGGGGCCGTCAGGCCCAAGGCCGCCAGCACCGCACTTGTGCTGCCGGCGCTGCCGGCCAGATCGCCGCGCAGATCCCACGTGCCCGGTGCGCGCGTGAGCATGCCGGAGAACTTGGCCGTTGCTTCGGCTTCGGTAAGTTTCAACGTGAGGGACAGCGTGCTCACACCGCCCGCCCCAGCACGGCCCAGCACCGCCTCGATGGCGAGCGGCGTGCTGCCGGCCGTAATGTCGCCGCTGAGCGTCGTCGGTTTGGCCTGGGACGCGGTAAGCGTGACGTCGATGCCTTTGATGCTTACCGCTGCGCCGTTCGAGATGTCTTCAAAGGTCAAAGCGCCGTCATCGACAACCACGCGGTCGATATCCAAATCGAAGGGCGCCGCTGCCGGCGGCGTCGGCGCGCCGGGCGCTGAAGACGGCGTGGCAAAGGTGAGAAAGTCGACGTTGCCCGCCTTGTTGCGCGTCACGCGCGCCTCGGGGCGGCGCAGCAGCAGCTCGCGGAATTTCAGGTCGCCGGTAAGCAGTGGCAGAAAGGCCAGACGCGCGCTCAGCCGTTCGACGGCGACAAAATCATCTGCGAGGGAGCCGCCACCGATGTGTACGGCGTCGGCGTTTAAGGCCGGGCGCGGCAGGAGGACAAAATCGACGTCACCATCAATCGTCACTGCCCGGCCCGTTGCAGCACTTAAGCGCTGCGCGAAACCGGCGCGGTATTCCGTCCAGTCGATGAAGCTGGGGGCCACCAGCAGGAGGCCGATGAGAACAACGAGCGCGGCCCCGCCGGCAATGAGCTTGCCTTGCCTGCGGGTGATCACAGCACTCAGAAGGCGCCTTCCGCCAGCGCCATCATCGGGCCGCTGCCGGAGCGGATCACGGCATCAAGGCCGCCGATCTGCGGCAACACCCGCTGCATGAAATAGCGTCCGACGTGCAGCTTCGCAGCCGAGAATTCGCTGTCGCTCGATTTCTTGGCCAGGGCCGCTTCGATCATCAGCACCCAGACCCAGGCAAAGGTCGTAAAGCCGAACATCTTGAGATAGTCGTTGGCGGCGGCACCGCGTGCGTTGGGATCGGTCTTGGAGGCCTCAACCATCCATGCGGTCACGCTTTTCAGGCGCTCCACCGCGTCCTTCAGCGGCGCGGTGAATTCAGTCATGTCGTTACGGCCCGCCAAACGCTTCAAGGTATCATCGACTTCCTTCAGCCAGCCGGTGAACAGACGCCCGCCTTCGATGCCAAGCTTGCGGCCCACCAGGTCGAGGGCTTGAATGGTATTGGTGCCTTCGTAGATCTCGGTGATGCGCACATCGCGCACCAATTGTTCCATGCCGTGTTCGCGGATATAGCCGTGTCCGCCCAGCACCTGCAGGCAGGCATTGGTGATCTCAGAGCCGAAACCGGTGGCGCAAGCCTTCACGATCGGCGTCATCAGGCCGACCATATCCTCGGCATGCTGGCGCACGGCGGCATCGGCATGTTTGTGCGCTATGTCGACGTTGAGGTGCGTCCACACCGTCAGGGCGCGTTCGGCTTCGACGATCGCGCGGGCGAACATCAGGCGGTTGCGGATATCGGGATGCACGATGATGGGATCTGCGGCCTTGTCGGGACGCGCGGGCCCTTGGGCGGCGCGGCCCTGGATGCGGTCCTTCGCGTAAGCCGCCGCGCTTTGGTAGGCCACTTCAGCTTGGCTGATGCCCTGGCCACCGACGAAGAGGCGTTCCTTGTTCATCATCACGAACATGCCGGCGAGACCCTTATGCGGCTGACCGACGAGCCAGCCTTGTGCGCCGTCAAAGTTCATCACGCAGGTCACCGAAGCCTTCATGCCCATCTTGTGTTCGATGGAACCGGCAGCGACGGCGTTCTGTTTGCCGAGGGAGCCGTCGGCATTGGGCAGGAACTTGGGCACCAAGAACATAGAGATGCCGCGCACGCCTTCCGGCGCGTCAGGCAAGCGCGCCAGCACCAGATGCACGTGGTTCTCGGTCATGTCGTGTTCGCCGGCCGAGATGAAAATCTTGGTGCCGGTGACGCTGTAGCTGCCGTCGCCGTTGGGCACGGCTTTGGACCGCAACAGGCCGAGGTCGGAACCGGAATGAGATTCCGTCAGGCACATGGTGCCTTGCCAGGCCCCGCTGGTCAGCTTGGGCAGGTAGAAACTTTTCTGCTCCGGCGTGCCCAGCGCGGCGAGCGCCAAGATGGTTCCTTGCGTCAGGCCCGGATACAAGCCCAGCGACAGATTGGCCGAGCCGATCATTTCGGCCACAAGGCAATCGAGCGTTTCCGGCAAACCCTGGCCGCCGTATTCGGGATCGGCGGTCAGGCCGCACCAGCCGCCTTCGGCGTACTGCTTGTAGGCCTCTTTAAAACCCTTCGGCGTCGTGACCTTGCCGTCCTTGATCGTGCAGCCTTCCTGGTCGCCGGTCTGGTTGATAGGGAACAGCACGCCCTCGCAGAGCTTGGCACATTCATCGAGCACTGCGTCCATCACGTCGGCGGTGGCATCGCCGAAACCGGGCAAGGCCGTCAGCTTGTCGGCCGCTCCAAAAACGTCATGCAGGACAAAGCGCATCTCGCGCAAAGGAACGGTATAGGTCGTCATCGGAAGCCCCTTCAGAAAGCGGCGCCCGTCCCAGGTCTCTCCCCCGGGGATACGGCGCCATTACCTACAGGTTAAGCCATTGCCGCAAACCGTCAACTCACGGCAGAAACAGCGGAATTCCGGGACTTGTTGTTACCATCTGTCACAAAGCCGGACTAAAATAGTCCACTTTTAGACTTTAGAATGACTCTTAGTAGGTCCTAGGAGATTCATTCAAATGTCAGACTCAACTACCAATGATGCCCGCGTCCCGCACACGCCAGCGGTGGCATTGGGGCTTGCCGCCGATCACGGCAGCTATCTCACGCGCATCCGCGCCTACCCGGTGCTCAGCGAAGCCCAGGAATTGCAACTGGTGCGCCGCTGGTACGGCGAAGGCGACCGCGCGGCATTCGACGATCTCATCGGCAGTCACCTGCGCCTCGTGCCCAAGATCGCGCAGAAATATGCCGGCTACGGCATGGCCTTGGGCGATTTGATCGGCGAAGGCAACTTGGGCCTTCTGCAATCGGCCGAGCGCTTCAAGCCGGAAAAAGGATTCCGCTTCTCGACCTATGCGCGTTGGTGGGTGAAGGCAGCGATCCTCAATCACATCCTGCAGAACTGGTCGATCCTGAAAGTCGGCAGCGGCGCGGGCAAGTCACGGCTGTTCTTTAATTTGCGCCGGATGAAACGCAACCTGCAGCCCGACGGCAGCCGTCATCTGAACGATGCCGACATTGCCACGCTGGCCGAACACTTCCGCGTCACCAAGGAAGACATCGTCGCCATGGACCAGCGCATGTCGGCCAACGACGTTTCGCTGCACCACCCGGTGCCCGGCAGTGACGGCCTGACCGTAGGCGACCTTGTGGCCGACACCGCGCCGAACCCTGAAGACATTCTGTCGGCCGACGATGAACGCGCCCGCCGTGCCGCCATGCTGCGGGAAGCTTTGGGCCAGTTGGACCGCCGCGAGCAGGACATCGTCACCAAGCGCTATCTGACGGAACGCCCCGCGACATTGGCCAAGCTTGCCGCTTTATATGGGCTGACGGCAGAGCGCGTACGCCAGATCGAGGTCAAGGCCATCTCCAAGCTGGGTCAATACGTCCGCCCGCGCCGCCGCCACGAGGCCTTGGGGACGACCTGATCCTATCCGGAAAACTGCGGCGGATAGATTTGCGCCGGTGTAAGATCGCCGCCGCAAGAACATTCCTGCGGCAACCGTCGTTTTCCATTCATGGCGCTTTCAATTATCGACCTTCCTTCGTCCAACTTCGGGCCGCGCAAGCCCGTGGCCGGCGAGGTGCGCGTGCGCCATATCGTCATGCATTACACCGGCATGACGTCCTGCCAGGCGGCGCTCGACCGCCTGCGCGACACCAAGGCCGAGGTCAGCGCACATTATGTGCTGGATGAAGACGGCACGCTGTATCGTCTGGTGAATGAAGAGATGCGCGCCTGGCACGCGGGCACGTCCTTCTGGCATGGTCTGCGTGATCTCAACAGCACGTCGGTCGGCATTGAGATCGTCAATCCGGGCCACGATTACGGCTACCGCGCATATCCGGCGGCGCAGATAAGCACGCTTATCACGCTCGCGAGTGAGATCATGGCGCGCCACAGCATCGCGCCTTGCGATGTGCTGGGCCATTCCGACATCGCCCCGGGCCGCAAGGTCGACCCCGGCGAATTGTTTCCATGGGAGCAACTGGCGGCGCACGGCATCGGCGTGTGGCCCGAGGATACGGTGGTGCTGCCGGGTCATGCTGATTTCAACGGCGCGCTGCGTCGTTTGTCGGAGATCGGCTACGCCGTGCCGCTGACGTCCGAACTCGGCAGCGACATCCTCAATGCCGACTCAGCCGTCACCGACGTCATCTCAGCATTCCAGGGCCGCTTCCGCCAGAGCAAGGTTGATAGCGTGCTGGACAACGAAACCGCCACCCGGATCGCCGCCGTCGCCGTGCGGTTCGCCACCGCCCGCGGCTAGTCCCTGGCCTTGACCTGTTCATAGCTCCGGCTCATTGTCCGCGCGCGCCAGATGGCTGGATGACCGCGCTTTGCTTCGGCAAAGGGAGGAAAGTCCGGGCTCCACGGAAGCAAGGTGCCGGATAACGTCCGGCGGGGGCGACCCCAGGGAAAGTGCCACAGAAAACAAACCGCTAACTTCGGTTAGTAAGGGTGAAAAGGTGCGGTAAGAGCGCACCGCGCGGCTGGTAACAGCAGCGGCAGGGTAAACCCCACCTGGAGCAAGACCAAATAGGGACGGCCGTTCGCGTAGCTTCGGTTACGGCGAAAGATGTGTTTCCGGATCGTCGTCCGGGTCGGTCGCGTCGAGGTGCGCAGTGATGCGCATCCCAGAGGAATGGTCATCCATCGAACTTCGGTTCGGGGACAGAACCCGGCTTACAGGCCATCTGGCGTAATTCCTCAAGTTTAAGCCCGAAAATTGTCACCCCCCGTCCCACTTCCCGCCTTGAGAGCGGGTTAGGACTCCTCTCAGCACAGGGCCAAGGGACGACATAAACTTTCTCGCTGCGTCCTTTTCGGAGTCCGCACCGATGAGAACAAAAATGGAACATACCCTGTAAACCCAAGCACTTACAGGCAAATCCCATTGACACCCATAAAATCCCATGAGATACCATTTAGGTCCAGCTACGGGCGGCCGCTGTTTTTCCTAAGTCATTGGAATTCCAGGGTCGGTACCGGGGGACGGGTAGGGGAACGGGCTTTGACAATGGCTCGGCTATGAAAGCGTTCTTCGGGACGTTTACCAACAAGGTCGATGCGAAGGGGCGCGTTTCCGTGCCCGCGCCGTTCCGTGCCGTGATCCAGGCCCGCGGGCTGACCAGCATTGCCGTCTATCCCGCGCTCTTTGGGCCCTATCTGGAAGGTGCGGGCTTCGACCGTTTCGAGGACCTGCAAAAACAGATCTCCGACTCTTTCGTGCCGGCCCCCGGCAACGAAGATGCCGAACTGATCATGGGCGAATTGCGCGAATTCCCCCTCGACAGTGAAGGCCGCGTTGTTCTGCCCGATGAATTCCTCGCCAAGGCCAATTTGCAGGGACAGGCTGTGTTCTACGGCCAGGGCCCCCGTTTCGAAATCTGGGAACCGGCCGCCCTTGAAGCGCTGAAAGAAGCCAAGCGCGCGCGCGTCGCCGCAGCCACTCTGGCCCGCCGGGGTAACACGTAATGTGCCCTGCCTTCACCACCGGCACGCCGACTGACGGCGCTCCCTCGGAAGCCCTCGATCATATTCCCGTGCTGCTGGCTGAAGTCATCGGGGCCCTGGCCCCCAGGGCCGACGGCGTTTATCTCGACGGCACCTTCGGCGCCGGCGGCTATTCCACCGCCATGCTGGAAGCAGCCCCTTGCATAGTGTGGGCCATCGACCGCGATCCCGAGGCCCTCGTCCGCGGCGACGCCCTGTCGGCGCGCTTTCCGGGGCGGTTGAATTTGCTGCAGGGCCGCTTCGGCGACATGGCCGATCTGTTGTCGGCCCGCGGCATCACCGGTGTTGACGGCGTTGCGCTGGACCTTGGTGTCAGCTCGATGCAGATCGACGACCGCACCCGCGGTTTTTCGTTCCTGCGCGACGGGCCCTTGGACATGCGCATGGAAAAGAGCGGCCGTTCCGCCGCCGACGTGGTCAACACCCTCTCGGAAAAAGAACTCGCCGACATCATCTTCACCTACGGCGAAGAGCGTCACGCCCGCCGCGTCGCCCGCGCCATCGTCGAAGCCCGCCGCGAGCGCCCGTTCTCGCGGACTCTGCGACTTGCCGACGTGATCCGCGCCGAAGTGCGCCGCTCCCAGGACGGCATCGACCCCGCCACCCGCACCTTCCAGGCCTTGCGTATATATGTGAACGACGAACTGGGCGAGCTGGAACGCGGCCTGCTCGGCGCCGAGAAGATGCTGCGCCCCGGCGGCATCCTCGCCGTGGTTTCGTTCCACTCGCTCGAAGATCGTATTGTTAAAACATTCCTGAAGGCGCGTTCCGGTGCAGCCATCCGCCCGTCGCGTCATACGCCCGCCAGCCTTGGGGCACCTACCGCCACTGCCACCTTCACGCCGGTGTCGCGCCGTCCCATCGGACCCAGCGAAGGCGAGATGACGCGCAATCCGCGTTCGCGCTCGGCGCGGCTGCGCGTCGCGGCGCGCACGGCTGCGCCATCTTTGACGTCCATCGCCGGAGGGTTGACATGAGAGCTGCCTTCTTCCTCTGGGGCGCCTTATTTATCGGCCTCGCTGCCATGATCTTCCTGGTGAAGTACAAGGTGCGTGGCCTGGAGAACGAGTTGGTCGCCACGCAACAGCAGGTCGTGCGCGACAAAGCTGCGATCCGCGTGCTGCAGGCGGAATGGACATACCTGAATGATCCCGAACGCTTGCGCCGCCTGAGCGCCGAACATCTCGGCTTCGGCCCCGCCACGGCGCACAACATCGTCGATATCTCTGCCCTGCCCTACCGCGGCGACGGCGTGAAACCGGCGGCGCAACCGACCCTGCCGACGCGCGTGACTGCGCACCCGGAGATTGAAGCCCGAAACAGCGAGCCCACGGGCCTTGGTCCGGTACTGCTGGCGCGCTTCCATCGCCTGTTGTTTTCGGCCACCGCTGGTGCTGCAACTCCCAAGGCGGAGGCCACGCCATGATGAACGGCCCCAAGCGCCGCCGCCTGTTCCTGTATCCCGGCGAGGAAGTCAAACCCGCCGCCAAGCCGACGCTGCATCTGCGCGGCACGACAACGCGTGCGGTTGAAACCGGGCGCATGCGCCTGGTTGTTACGGCTAGCCTGTTCGGCGCGGCCTTCGCCATGATTGGTCTGCGTTTGGTCGATCTGATGGTATTTGACGACACACCGGCAGCCGTCGCGTCCAAAGCGCATGGCATCGCCCGCGCCGCGACGGCCCGCGCGGACATCATTGACCGCAACGGCGTGATCGTCGCCACCAACCTGCCGACGGTCAATCTGTACGCCGATACGCACAAGGTTCCTGACGCCAAGGAAGCCGCCGACAAGCTGACGGCGACCCTGCCCGATCTCGACCATGCCGATGTGCTCAAGCACCTGACCTCGGGACAGCGCTTCATCTATCTGCGCCGCAACCTGACGCCCGCCGAACAGATGGCGGTGAACCGCCTGGGCATTCCGGGGATTTCCTTTGAAGATTCCGAAAGCCGCGTTTATCCGCATAGCTCCCTATTTGCGCACGTCGTCGGCGTCACCGATCCCGACAATCACGGCGTCGCCGGTGTCGAGAAGACCTTCGACGAATCGCTGACCACACGCCAGGAGCCGTTGCAACTTTCATTGGACGTGCGCGTCCAGCACGCGGTGCGCGAAAGCTTGGCTGACTCCGTCGCCCGCTTCCGCGCCGAAGGCGGCAGCGCGGTGGTGATGGACGCGCGCAACGGCGAAATCCTCGCCATGGTCTCGCTGCCCGACTACGACCCCAAAGCCATGGGCTCGGCCTCGACGGACTCGCGCTTCAACCGCACGACCCTGGGCCTTTATGAAATGGGCTCGACCTTCAAGCTGTTCACGGCCGCCATGGCGCTGGAGAACGGCTCGGCGCAGCTTACCAGCCGTTACGACGCCGCCACGCCCATCAAGATTGGCCGCTTCACCATCAGCGACTTCCACGGCCTCAATCGCATGGTGTCGGTGCCGGAAATCCTGATCCACTCATCCAACATCGGCGCTGCCAAAATGGCGCTGGAAGCCGGCACCGATGCGCAGAAGACGTTCCTGCGCAAGATCGGCCTTTTGTCGCCGTTGAAACTCGAGCTGCCGGAGACCAGCACGCCGCAGTTCCCCTCCACTTGGCGCGACATCAACACCATCACCATTGCATACGGCCACGGCATCTCGGTGACGCCAGTGCATGTGACCTCGGCCGTCAGCGCCCTGGTCAACGGCGGCACCTTGTATCCGCCAACCATTATTCACCGCGCACCCGGCCAGACGCCCGAAGGCAAACAGGTTATTTCCGACAAGACCTCGGAAGAGATGCGCGCGCTCATGCGTCTCATCGTGCTCTACGGCTCGGGCAAACAGGCCGACACCTCGGGTTATCTGGTTGGCGGCAAGACTGGCTCGGCGGAAAAGACCACGTCGCGCGGCGGCTATTCCGAACACTCGCTGCGCACGTCCTTCGTCGCCGCCTTCCCGATCGAAGCGCCGCGCTACGTCGTGCTGGTGATGCTCGACGAGCCCCACGGCATCAAAGAGACCTACAACTTCGCCACCGCCGGCTGGAACGCAGCGCCGACGGTCGGCAGCATTGTTTCGAAAATTGGTCCGATGCTCGGCGTGTTCCCCATGGGCCACACCGACAGCTTCCAGCCACTGACCGGCCTGATGGCGGTTTATGGCCCGACCGAGACTCATAACGAATACGGTGGCCCGAGTGCGGCGCCCACGGTGATCAAGGCCAGCGCGCCGGCCGTGGCTGCGCCCGCCGCCGCGCCCGCCATCATGGAAGACGAGACCACCAAGGT
This sequence comes from Fidelibacterota bacterium, assembly GCA_947476065.1. Classification (GTDB taxonomy): domain Bacteria; phylum Pseudomonadota; class Alphaproteobacteria; order Rhodospirillales; family Rhodospirillaceae; genus SHVO01. Next base: position 70,186 of record CANJPG010000001.1, on the reverse strand, counting down.
CGCCGTCAGCCGCGCTGTCGCCGACGACAAGCCGGAGTCCATCGGCAGTCTCATCGAAGACATCAATATCGAAGACATCGGCAACACTGCTGCCCCGGGAGCGTCCGGTGCGGCTCAGTGAATTGCTTGAGGAAGCGGGAATGGATCAGCGGGCGTTGAAGGATTTGGATATCACCGGACTGACGGCGGATTCGCGCGCCGTGCAGCCGGGATTCCTGTTCGCCGCCCTGCCCGGCGCGAAGCAGGATGGCCGCAGCTACATCAATGAAGCCGTCAAACGTGGCGCGACCGCAGTTCTGGCGCCTCCCGGAACGGATCTTGGCCCCGGCCGCCTCGACGCCAAGAATAAGCCTGTGCGCTTGATCACCGACAGCAATCCGCGTCGGCGTTTTGCGCTGATGGCCGCGCGTTTCTTCGGCGCCCAGCCCGACACCATCGCCGCCGTCACCGGCACCAACGGCAAGACTTCGGTCGCGCACTTCACGCGCCAGATTTGGGCACAGCTCGGCTTCAAGGCCGGTTATCTAGGCACGCTTGGCGCCTTCGCGCCCGGCATGACCATCGACGGCAGCCTGACCACACCCGACCCCGCGAAACTGCATACGCTGCTCGCCGACATGGCCGCCCACGGCGTCACGCACCTGGCCATGGAAGCCTCGAGCCATGGCCTTCATCAATTCCGCGTTGATGGCGTCAAGATCGCCATCGCCGGCTTTACCAACATGACCCGCGACCACCTCGACTATCACGGCTCCATGGCCGCCTACCTCGCCGCCAAGCTGCGGCTGTTCTCGGACGTCATGCAGGAAGGCGGCATCGCCGTCCTGAACGCCGACAGTTCCGAATTCGCCGCTTTCGAAATTGCCTGCCACCTGCGGGGCCATCGTGTACTGAGCTACGGCAAGGCCGGCACCGCGCTGAAGCTGGTGAATGCGACAATCGACGGCGACAGCCAGATCCTCGACCTGATCGTGATGGAGAAGACCTATCGCGTGCGCCTGCCGCTCGCCGGCACATTCCAGGTCAGCAATGCTCTGTGCGCCCTTGGTTTCGCCCTGGCCGGCGGCGCCGATCCCGCCGCAGCCGTCGCGGCGCTCGAACACCTCGAGGGCGTGCCGGGCCGCCTGCAGCGCGCCGGAATCAAGATCAACGGCGCACCTATATATGTGGACTACGCCCACACCCCCGATGCGCTCGAAACAGTCTTGAATGCCCTGCGTCCCCACGCCACCCGCAAGCTTGCCGTGGTGTTCGGCTGCGGTGGCGACCGTGATCGCGGCAAACGCCGCCTGATGGGCGAGATCGCCGCGCGCGTCGCCGATGTCGCCTATGTCACCGACGACAATCCGCGCACCGAAGTCGCCGCCGCCATTCGCGCGGAAGTGATGCAGGGCTGCCCCGGCGCCACCGAAATCGCCGACCGCGCCGAAGCCATCGCCACGGCCATCCAGAACCTCGCCCCCGGCGATGTTCTGCTAGTGGCCGGCAAGGGTCACGAAACCGGCCAGATCGTCGGCACCACCGTCACGCCGTTCAACGACGTCGAAGTAGTGCGCGGCCTTGTCGGAGCGAAGGCATGAGCGCGCTCTGGACTGCAGCTGAAGTCGTAAAGGCGACGGGCGGCGTGTGTGACGGGACGTGGACCGCAGACGGCGTGTCCATCGACAGCCGCACGGTGAAACCTGGTGACCTCTTTATCGCGCTGAAGGGCCCGAGCTTCGATGGCCACGCTTATGTGCTGGCCGCCCTGAAAGCCGGCGCTGCTGCCGCAATCGTTCACAGCGCGGTTCCGGATTCCGGCGAATACCATACTCGCCTGGTAATGGTTAAAGATACGTTTGCAGCGTTGCAAAATCTTGCTACCGCAGCCCGGGCGCGTACCAAGGCGCGTATTATTGCCGTCACGGGCAGTGTCGGGAAAACCGGCACCAAAGAAGCGCTGAAGCTTGGCCTGTCGTACCTCGGCAAGACACACGCGACCGAGGGCAACCTCAACAATCATTGGGGAGTGCCCCTGTCGCTCGCACGCATGCCGGCCGATACCGCCTTCGGTGTCTTCGAACTTGGCATGAATCACGCCGGCGAAATCGCGCCGCTCTCGAAGATGGTCAGGCCGCACGCCGCCATCATCACGACGGTCGAAGCGGCACATCTTGAGTTCTTCAACTCAGTCGCCGAAATCGCCGACGAAAAAGCGGCGATCATGGCAGGCCTCGAGTCGGGCGGCACCATCGTGCTGCCGCGCGACAATGCTTGGTATTCGCGCATCATCGCCGCCGCGAGAATATACAACTGCACCAACATCATCAGTTTCGGCACCAGCGGCGATTCCATCGCGCGCCTGGTGTCCTGGTCGCTGACGCCCGACGGCACCCAAGTGGCCGCCGAGTTCGACGGCGAACGCATTACCTACGATATGATTGTCAGCGGCCGTCATTGGGCGTTGAACAGCGTCGCTGCCCTCGCCTCCGTCAAGGCGGTGGGTGGCGACTTTCACAAAGCCGCAGGAGCGCTCTCGAAGCTCGCGGCACCCGAAGGCCGGGGCGCGCGCAAGCACGTGCCCGTCGGCAACGGCGAGATTCTCGTCATCGATGAAAGCTACAACGCAAGCCCCGCCGCCGTGCGTGTGTTGGCCGAAACCCTAGCGCAGATGCACCAGCCGGTCGGCGGCCACATCGGCGGCAAGGACGGCGGACGCCTGATCATGGTGCTGGGCGACATGCTGGAGCTGGGCGCCGGCGCCGCGGCACTGCACGCGGGCCTCGCCCCCAGCCTCAAGGCCGCGCAGATCCAGGTCGTGTTCACCGCCGGCGCGCTGATGGACAACCTGCACAAGGCGCTGCCCGCGAACATGCAAGGCGCCCACGCCGCCGATTCAAAGAGCCTCGCACCCCTCGTCGCCGCTGCCGTACGCGCGGGCGACGTAATCGCGGTCAAGGGCTCGCACAGCAGTCATATGGAACGTGTGGTCGACGCCTTGCTTGCGCTGGACACATCTCACGCGGCGAAAGCCGCCAACGCTCACTAGAAGGTCACATCGATGCTTTATCTGCTGTCCGACCTGTCGAGCCAGTTCAACGTGCTCAATGTGTTCCGCTACCTCACATTCCGCGCCGGCGGCAGCGTCGTGACCGCGCTGTTTGTCGCCTTCGTCTGCGGCCCGGCCATTATCCGCTGGCTGAAGACTAAACAGGGCTACGGCCAGCCGATCCGCACGGACGGCCCAAAAAGCCATCTCATCACCAAACAAGGCACCCCGACCATGGGCGGCGTGATGATGCTGCTGGGCATCGGTATCGCCACACTGCTGTGGGCCGATCTCAGCAACCGTTACGTCTGGGTCGCACTGTTCGTGACCATGAGCTATGGCTTCATCGGCTTTGTCGACGACTACATGAAGGTCACCAAGCGCTCGGTGGGCGGACTGAAGGGCCGGCTGAAGCTGGTCGCCGAGATCGCCGTTGCCGGCATCGCCGCCTACTGGATCATGGTCTCGGCAACACCGGCGCTCGCCGATAAGCTGTCGGTGCCGTTCTTCAAGGACTTCCTCATCGACCTCGGCATTTTCTACGTGCCCTTCGGCATTCTCGTGATGGTCGGCGCGGCCAACTCGGTCAACCTCACCGACGGGCTTGATGGTCTCGCGATTGTGCCGGTGATGATCGCGGCCGGCGTGTTCACCATCATTGCCTATCTCATCGGCAACACGGTGTTCGCTAACTACCTGCAGGTCCATTACGTGCCCGGCGCAGGCGAGCTTGCGGTCTTCTGCGGCGCGGTCGTTGGCGCGGGTCTCGGCTTCCTTTGGTACAACGCGCCGCCGGCGATGGTGTTCATGGGTGACACCGGCTCGCTGGCCATGGGCGGCGCGCTGGGCTCCGTTGCCGTCGTCACCAAACACGAGATCGTGCTTGGCATCGTCGGCGGTTTGTTCGTGCTGGAGACAGTCTCGGTGATTGTACAGGTCGCCTCCTTCAAGCTCACCGGCAAGCGCGTCTTCCGCATGGCCCCCTTGCACCATCACTACGAAGAAAAAGGCTGGGCGGAATCCACCATCGTCGTGCGCTTCTGGATCATCGCCTTCATCCTGGCCATCGCTGGCCTGGCTACGCTGAAGTTGAGGTAACGGTTTAATGGTTCCCACTCCGCTTTACGCCGGCGAACGTGTCGTCGTGATGGGCCTCGGTAAATCGGGCCTGTCGGCGGCGGCGGCGTTGCGGGCGGGCGGTGCGGTGGTGGAAGTATGGGACGACAAGCCCGGCGCCTTGGCCGAAGGCAAAGCCAAGGGCTTTGCCGCCTTCGACGGCGCTGCCATGAACCTGTCCGGTGTGCGCACCATCGTCTGGAGCCCGGGGATCGCCCATAGCTTCCCCAAAACCCATGCACTCGCGGTCAAGGCGCGTAACGAGAATATCCCGCTGGTCTGCGACGTCGATCTCCTGGTCGAAACGCAAAGCGACGCGACGGTTGTCGCCATCACTGGCACCAATGGCAAGTCCACCACCACGGCGCTGACCGCGCATCTTTTTAAGGACGCCGGCCGCGCGACTGAAGTCGGCGGCAACCTCGGCATTCCGGCGCTGGACCTGGCCCCCCTCGGCCGTGGCGGCACTTACGTGCTTGAACTGTCGTCGTATCAGCTCGAATTGATGCCGCATCTGGCCTGCGACACCGCCGTGCTGCTCAACATTACGCCCGATCATCTGGATCGCCACGGCGGCATGGACGGCTACATCTCGGCCAAACGCCGTATCTTCGCCCACCAGCGCCCGCCGCGCACGGCCATCATCGGCATCGACGATCCACACTGCGCGAAACTCTGCGACGAACTGAAAGGCGACGGCCTGCATCGCGTCGTGCCCATCTCCGTGACGCGGGCCGTGCCTGGCGGCGTCTATGTGCAGGACGGCATCCTTATCGATGCCACCGGCAACAGCCCGTCGACCATTGTCGACCTGCGCGGCATCGCGCGCCTGCCAGGCGCTCATAATTGGCAGAATGCAGCCGCGGCGACGGCTGCGGCCCTGTCACAAGGCATTTCCGCCGCAGCCATCGCGGCCGGCCTCGAAACATTCCCCGGCCTGAAGCATCGCCAGGAACTGGTGTCGGTGGTGGGTAAAGTCACCTTCGTCAACGACAGCAAGGCCACCAATGCCGACGCCGCCGAGAAGGCCCTGCTTTGCTACGACAACATCTACTGGATCGCCGGCGGACAGGCGAAAGAAGGCGGCATCACGTCGCTGGCACCCTTGTTCCCGCGTATCCGCCACGCCTTCCTGATCGGCGAAGCCGCCGAGGCCTTCGCCGGCGTATTGAACGGCAAAGTGTCCTGCACGCTTTTCAGCGACATGCCGTCGGCCATCAAGGCCGCCGGCGAGATGGCGCTGGCCGACCAAGAACCGGGCGCGACCGTACTGTTGTCGCCGGCCTGCGCCTCCTGGGACATGTTCAAGAGTTTCGAAGAGCGCGGCGACATCTTCCGCGCCACCGTCCAGCAGCTTTGGGGCCAACCTTTGCAAGGTAAGCAAGTATGACCGCACGCACGATCACGCGCACGGATATCAGCACCGTCGGACGGTGGTGGTGGACGGTGGACAAATGGATGCTCACCGCCACGGTCCTGCTGGTGGGCATAGGCATCCTGCTCAACCTTGCCGCCGGTCCGCCGGCCGCGGGCCGTATCGGCGCCGATACCTTCCACTTCGTGCGCAAGCAGATGATGTTCCTGCCGCTGGCCCTCATGGTGATGTTCTGGATCTCGCTGCTGGCGCCGATCTCCATCCGCCGCTTCGCCGTCATCGGCTTCGGCATCTCGGCTTTTCTCGTACTACTGACGCTGGCCCTGGGGTCGGACGTCAACGGCGCCAAGCGCTGGCTAAACATCGGCCCCATCGCGCTGGGTCAGCCCTCTGAGTTCGTGAAGCCCTTCTTCGCCGTGGTCTCCGCCTGGATGTTCTCGGAACACAAGATCCGCGAAGACTTCCCCGGCAATTACATTGCCCTGGGGCTCCTGCTGCTCGTGGCCGGCGCGCTGCTCAGCCAACCAGATGTCGGCATGACTCTGGTGGTATCCGCCGTGTGGTGCGCGCAGTTCTTCATCGCCGGCCTGCCGATGCTTTACGTCATCGGCATTGTCGTCATTGGCCTGGCCGGCATCGTCGGCGCCTACTTCGTGTTCCCGCATGTGGCCTCCCGCGTCGACCGGTTCCTCGATCCCACCGTCGGCGACAGCTACCAGGTCACGCAGGCCATGCGCGCCTTCCAGCACGGCGGCCTGTTCGGCCGCGGTCCTGGCGAAGGCCGCGTCAAGGAAGCCTTGCCCGATGCCCACACCGATTTCATTTTTGCCGTCGCCGGCGAAGAGTTCGGCGTGCTGCTCTGCCTGCTGATCGTCGCGCTGTTCGCCTTCCTCGTCATCCGCGCGCTGACCAAGATGAAGCGCGAAGAAAACCTGTTCGTACTGCTGGCCGTCGGCGGTCTCGCCGTGCAGTTCGGCCTCCAAGCCCTGATCAACATGGCCTCGAGCCTGCACATGATGCCGACCAAGGGCATGACGCTGCCGTTCATTTCCTACGGCGGCTCGTCGCTTGTGGCGCTGGGCGTGGGCATGGGCATGTTGCTGGCCCTCACACGCCGGCGCCGTGACCCGGAAGGACGCGCAGCATGATCGCGCCCCGCAATTCAGCCCGCCTGATCGTGCTCGCCGCCGGCGGCACCGGCGGCCATGTGTTCCCCGCCGAAGCCTTGGCCCAGGAGTTGCTGGCGCAAGGCCATCGCCTGGCGCTGGTCACCGACAAGCGCGGCACCGGCTACACCGGCACGCTCGGCCTCATCGACACCTATAACATAAGTGGCCAGGGCCTCACCGGCAAAGGCGTGTTCGGCCTCATCAAAGGCGCGATCTCGTTGGGCACTGGCCTCTGGCAAGCGCGCAAGCTGCTCGAAAGCCTGCGCCCCGCCGCCGTCGTCGGCTTCGGCGGCTATGCCTCGGCCCCCACGGTGTTCGCCGCGACGCAGCTGGGCATACCGACCGTCATTCACGAACAGAACGCCATCCTCGGGCGCGCCAATCGTTTGCTTGCACGCCGGGTCAATCGGGTCTGCACGTCCATCGAGCTGGCCAAGCAGATCGATACGCCGGCGCAAATCATCCGCACCGGCATGCCGGTCCGCGCTGCCGTCGCCGCGCAGCGCGGCGCGCCCTATCACGCGCCTGCCACAGAGCAGCCCTTCAAGCTGGTGGTCCTGGGCGGCAGCCAGGGTGCCAAAGTGTTCAGCGACATTATTCCGGCAGCGATGAAGCTGTTGCCGGAGGCGTTGCGCAAGCGCATCGAGATTTCCCAACAGTGCCGGCCCGAGGAATTGGACCGCACGCTGCTCGCCTATGACGAGGCCGGCGTGCACGTGCAACTGCGGGTGTTCTTCGACAACGTGCCGGAGCTTCTGGCCGGCGCGCATCTGCTGATCGCACGCTCGGGCGCCTCCACGGTTGCGGAGGCCTGCGTCATCGGCCGGCCAAGCCTGCTGATCCCCTACCCGCATGCCGCCGACAACCATCAGGCCTTCAACGCCGATGCGCTCGCCGCAGCCGGCGGCGCCTGGGCCCTGCGCCAGCCGCAGTTCACCGCCGCCAATCTCGCCGAGCTTATGACTCAGTTCGCCGCCAATCCCGCCGCGCTGGCCAAGGCAGCTGCCGCCGCCTCGACCTTCAGCGTACCCGACGCCGCGCATCGTCTGGCCGACGTCGTCACCGCCTTGATCCGCGGCGAAGACAGCGCCCGCGCCGCCTCGCGCTCATCAAATGCACCGTCGTCCATATCCACCCACACCATGAACCGGGGAATCGTCTGATGCAGTCCATGCCGCTCGACATCGGCATCATCCACTTCGTCGGCATCGGCGGCATCGGCATGTCCGGTATCGCCGAGGTCATGCATAACCTTGGCTATCAGGTCCAGGGCAGCGACATCGCACAGAATGCCAATGTGGAACGCCTGCGCGGCCTTGGCATGCGCATCGAAGTCGGCCACAAGGGCGAGAACCTGGGCGACGCACGCGTCATCGTCATTTCGTCGGCGGTCAAACCCGACAACCCGGAAGTGCTGGCCGCGCGCAAGTCGATGCTGCCCGTGGTGCGCCGCGCCGAGATGCTGGCCGAGCTGATGCGCCTCAAGTGGTCGGTTGCGATTGGCGGCACCCACGGCAAGACCACGACCACCTCGTTGATCGCCAGCGTGCTGGAAGCGGCCGAACTTGATCCTACCGTCATCAACGGCGGCATCATCAATGCCTACGGCACCAACGCGCGTCTGGGTGCCGGCGAATGGATGGTGGTGGAAGCCGACGAGTCCGACGGCACCTTTATCCGCTTGCCGGCCACCATCGCCGTGGTCACCAACATCGACCCTGAGCACATGGATTTCTATGGCGACTTCAGCAAAGTGAAGGCGGCCTTCCGCACCTTCGTTGAGTCGATCCCCTTCTACGGCTTCGCCGCCATGTGCATCGATCACCCGGAAGTGCAGTCGCTTCTGCCGCAGCTCACCGACCGCAAGATCATCACCTACGGCCTTTCGCCCGCCGCCATGGTGCGCGGCCTCAACCTGGTACTCGACGTCAACGGCGTGCGCTTCGATGCAGCCATCTCCGACCGCGTCACCGGCGGCGAGCGCATCATCGAGAACATCCGCCTGACCATGTTCGGCCAGCACAACGTGCTCAACTCCCTGGCCGCCGTCGCCGTCGCCGCGGAAATGGGCTTGTCCGATGACGTCATCCGCGACGGCCTCGCGCGCTTCAAGGGCGTCAAACGCCGCTTCACGAAGGTCGGCGAAGTCGACGGCATCACCGTTATCGACGACTATGGCCACCACCCGGTCGAGATCGCCGCCGTGCTGAAGGCCGCGCGCACCGCCACCACCGGCCGCGTCGTCGCCGTCGTGCAGCCGCATCGTTACACCCGCCTCCAGTCGCTGTTCTCGGAATTCTGTCAGTGCTTCAACGATGCCGACCATGTGGTCGTCGCCGACGTCTATCCCGCCGGTGAAGCGCCCATCGCCGGCATCGACCGCGACGCGCTGATCAACGGCCTGCATGCCCACGGCCATCCCGCCGTCACCGCGCTGATGTCGCCCAAACATCTGGGCGCCGTCATCGACGATATCGCGCGCCCCGGCGACGTTGTGGTCTGCCTCGGCGCCGGCAACATTACCGCCTGGGCCCATGCGCTACCCGGCGATCTTGCCGCTATCCACAAGGCCAATGGTAAGCGCGGAGGAGCGGCATGATGGCTGCCCGCCACGCCATGCCGGGTCTGGCCGAACGTCTGCCGCGCGTGCGCGGCCGCTACGACGTTTATGCTGACCTCGGCAAAATGACGTGGTTCCGCGTGGGCGGTCCGGCGGAGGTGCTATTCGCGCCCGCCGATGCCGAAGACCTGGCGACTTTCCTCAAGGGCCGCCCCAGCGACGTGCCCGTGACTGTCGTTGGCCTCGGTTCCAACATGCTGGTGCGCGACGGCGGCGTGCCGGGTGTCGTAATACATCTGGGCAAGGCCTTCAGCACCATCACCGTCGAAGGCCTAACTGTTCGGTGCGGCGCCGGTGCCGTAGACGCCACCGTCGCCACGGCCGCGCGCGATGCCTCCATCGCCGGCCTTGAGTTCCTTACCGGCATTCCCGGCACCATCGGGGGCGCGCTGCGCATGAACGCCGGCGCTTACGAACGCGAGACTAAGGATATCTTCACCTGCGCTACCGCCCTCGACGGCCGCGGCGAGGTGCAAAAGCTTTCCGCCGCCGAAATGGGCTTTGCCTATCGCCACGTCAACGTCGCCGAGGATTGGATATTCATCGGCGCGGAGTTAACCGGCACGCCCGGCGACCAGCATGAGATCACCGCCCGCATCCGCGCCATCCGCGCCGAGCGCGAACAGAGCCAGCCGACCCAAGCGCGTACGGGCGGCTCCACATTCGCCAACCCGCCGGGTATGAAGGCCTGGGCCCTGATCGATGCCGCCGGCTGCCGCGGCAAGATGATCGGCGGCGCGCAAACATCGCCCAAGCACTGCAACTTCCTCATCAACACCGGCAGCGCGACCGCCGCCGATATCGAGACTTTGGGCGAAGAGGTTCGCGCCCGCGTGTTGGAGAATTCCAAGATCGACCTGCACTGGGAAATCCGGCGCATCGGCGTCGGCAAAGACGATCCCGCGGCTGTGACGGGGCACCGACCATGATGCGCCCCACGTCCTTCAACCGCGTCGCTGTTCTGTGCGGCGGCTTCTCCAAAGAGCGCGACGTGTCGTTGGTCTCCGGTAATGCGGCTGCGCGCGCGCTGAAGGCCAAAGGCCTCGACGTGACGCTGATCGACCTCACCCGCGACATGTCGCAGCTGGTCTCAACGCTGACCTCCCAAAAACCCGACGTCGTGTTCAATGCCCTGCATGGCCGCTTCGGTGAAGACGGCTGTATCCAGGGCCTGCTCGATATGATGCGCCTGCCCTACACCAACTCTGGCCGCCTGGCGTCGGCCGTCGCCATGGATAAACCCATGGCCAAGTTGATGTTCGCCTCGGTTGGGATTCCGGTGGCCGAAGAGCGCGTCGTCACACGCGCCGAGGCCGAGCGCGGCGACGTCATGGAACGGCCCTATGTACTAAAGCCGGTGAACGAAGGTTCCAGCGTCGGCGTCAAGATCGTGCGGGCCGGTGATAACCATCCGCCGCTCGACGACCTCGGCCTCGATGCCGACGACTTCATCATGGCCGAGCGCTTCATCCCCGGCCGTGAGGTCACCGTCGCCGTCATGGGTGACCGCCCTCTGGCCGTCACCGAAATCACGACGGGCCGCGACTTCTACGACTACGAAGCCAAATACGCCGCCGGCGGCTCCAAGCACATCCTGCCCGCGCAAATGGACAAGGCGCTTACCGACCGCGCCCTTGAGCTGTCCCTCGCCGCGCACCGCGTTCTCGGCTGCCGCGGCGTATCGCGCGCCGACCTGCGTTACGACGGCAATGAATTCTACATGCTCGAAGTCAACACCCAGCCGGGCCTGACACCGACCTCGCTGGTGCCCGAACAGGCCCAGCACATCGGCATGTCCTTCGACGATCTCATCCTCTGGATGGTGGAGCACGCCCAATGCGACGCTTGATGACACCTAAGGTCCTGAGTTCGGCCGCCGTAGCCTTATTCGTCGTCGGCGCCGCCGTGGCGGTGAAATTCACCCTGCCGCCGACGACCATTGAAAACATGAAAGCCGGCCTCGACGGCACCCTGCTCGATGTCAGCGCGGCCATGGGCATGAAGCTCGATGCGCTGACGGTCGAAGGCCGCAACATGACGGCGCGCGAAGACCTGCTGGCCGCACTTGATATCGAACGCGGCTCGCCCATCCTGTCGGTCGATGTGGCCGAAGCGCGCACCGCCATCGAAGCCCTGCCCTGGGTCCGCTCGGCCAAGGTCGAACGCCGCCTGCCCGATGCAGTGCATGTGCTCATCGAAGAACGCACGCCTTATGCTCTGTGGCAGCGCACCGGCCGCTACACCCTGGTGGACCAGGACGGCAAAGCCATCGTCGATGTGCCCAACGCCGACCCGGCCCTGCCGCTGATCGTCGGCCCCGACGCGCCGCAACACGCCGCCAAGCTGTTCGAAGCCCTGAACGCCGATCCGGAACTCGCCGGCCGTGTGCGCGCCGCCGTGCGTGTCGGCGAGCGCCGCTGGAACATATATCTCGATGCTTTCGAAGGCGGCATCGCCATCCGCCTTCCGGAAGCCAACGTCGCCGCCGCCTGGTCGCGTCTGGCCATGCTCGAGCGCGACCACAAGATCCTCGAGCGCGACCTCGACTTCATCGACCTGCGCATTGCCGACCGTCTCGTTGTGCGCATCCACAAAGATCCCGCCGCCGAACCCGCACCGACGTCCAAGAAAAAACCGGCCGCGGCCGGCCCGAAACAGAGCATTTGAGGCACAGGAGCATCGTCCGATGTCCAAGCAACTCCCCCGCAACAGCACCATCGCAGCCCTTGATGTTGGCACAACCAAGGTCGCCTGCTTCATCGCGCAAATGGGTGAAGGTGATGAGTTTTACCTGACCGGCGCCGGCCATCACCGCTCGCGCGGCTTACGCTCGGGCCAGGTGGTCAACCTCGATGAGGCCGAAGCCTCGGTGCGCGCCGCCGTCGATGCCGCCGAGCAGATGAGCAACAGCCGCATCGACAAAGTATTCCTGAACATGTCCTGCGGCACGCCGCAGTCCACGCGCGTCGATGTGGAACTGGCCGTCGCCGGCCACCAGATCCGCGACACCGACGTGCGCCGCGTGCTCGACCACGGCAGCGCCCAATACGACGTCACCGACCGCGAACTGATCCACTGCATCCCGACGGGCTACTCCATCGACGGCGGCAACGGCATCCTCGATCCGCGCGGCATGTACGGCGACAAGCTGGGCGTCAACATCCACCTCGTCACCGCCGCCGTCGGCCCCTCGCGCAACCTGGTCTCGGTCATCGACCGCTGCGACCTCGACATCGAAGACCGCGTGGTCTCGCCTTATGCCTCGGGTCTGGCCTGTCTCGTCGACGACGAAAAAGATCTCGGCGTCACCGTCATCGATATGGGCGGAGGCACCACCTCCATCGCCGTCTTCCTGGAAAGCCAGGTGGTTTACGTCGATACGCTGCCGGTGGGCGGCAATCACGTCACCAACGACATTGCCAAGGGCCTATCCACGCCGGTCGCGAAAGCCGAGCGTCTGAAGACCGTCTACGGCAGCGTCATGCAGTCGCCGGGCGATGCGCGCGAACTCCTCAAGGTGCCGCTGGTCGGCGAGGAAGATGAAGACAGCGCCAACGAAGTGCCCAAGTCGATGCTGGTGCAGATCATCCAGGCCCGCCTCGAAGAAACTTTTGAACTCGTGCGTAGCCACCTCGACAACTCCGGCTTCGGCAAGAGCGCCGGCAGGCGTGTCGTGCTCACCGGCGGCGCCAGCCAGCTGGAAGGCGTGCGCGACCTGGCCGAGCTTGTGCTCGACAAACAAGTGCGCCTGGGCCGCCCAAAGATGATCCGCGGCCTACCGGAATCGCTGTCCGGTCCGGCCTTCGCGACGGGGATTGGCCTGTTGCGCTACGGCCTGCGCGAACACGTCACCCGGCCCGATCGCGCTGCCATGGCCGCCGCCAAGAACAAGCGCAACTTCGGCCGCGTCGGCCAGTGGTTGCGGGAGAACTTCTAAATGGGGAACCGACCAGAAACATCAAACGTCGAAGGGCAGCCGACCGGCCCGCCTCTAATCGACGAAGAGCCCAACCGACGACGACATCAAAGCGCTACCCAAACAAAAAAACGTTGCAACGAGCTTAGAAAAATCCGGAGAACACAGACATGACCATCAATATCAGCATTCCTAAGACGACCATCGAAGCGCAGCTGAAGCCGCGCATCACTGTGATCGGCGTCGGCGGTGCCGGTGGCAATGCCGTCAACAACATGATCCAAAGCGCCATGGAAGGCGTCGACTTCGTCGTCGCCAACACCGACGCACAAGCCCTCGCCTCCTCGCGCACCGACCGCCGTATCCAGCTCGGCCGCGACACCACCCAGGGTCTCGGTGCCGGCGCCCGCCCTGACATCGGCCGCGACTCCGCCGAAGAAGCTTTAGAGATCATCGCCCGCGAACTCGACGGCGCACATATGGCCTTCATCACCGCCGGCATGGGCGGCGGTACGGGCACGGGTGCCGCTCCCGTCATCGCCAAGGTCGCTCGTGACCTCGGCGTACTCACCGTGGGTGTGGTGACCAAGCCCTTCCAGTTTGAAGGCGCGCATCGCATGCGGCTGGCTGAAGCCGGCATCGAAGAACTGGCGCAATACGTTGACACTCTCATCGTGATCCCGAACCAGAACCTGTTCCGGGTTGCCAATGAGAAGACCACCTTCGCCGACGCCTTCAAGATGGCCGACGATGTGCTTCATGGCGGCGTGCGCAGCGTCACCGACCTGATGATGATGCCCGGCATGATCAACCTCGACTTCGCGGATGTTCGGACAGTCATGAAGGAAATGGGCCGCGCGATGATGGGCACGGGCGAAGCCTCCGGTGAACGCCGCGCTCTCGACGCTGCCGAAGCCGCCATTGCCAATCCGCTCCTGGAAGAAACCTCCATGCGCGGCGCCAAGGGCGTGTTGATCAACATCACCGGCGGCAACGACATCACGCTGTTCGAAGTTGACGAAGCCGCCAACCGCATCCGTGACGAAGTCGAAAGCGATGCCCACATCATCTTCGGCTCGTGCTTCGACGAAAGCATGGAAGGCAAGATCCGCGTGTCGGTGGTAGCCACCGGCATCGAATCCGAAGCCGGCGCTCAGCCGCGTCCGATGGCGACTCGCACCGATACTCGCGCGGTCGCTACTCGCCGAGTCGTGCCGGAAATCCGCACGTCGGCCGCTGCACCTGCCCGTCCGGTCATGGCCGCTGCTCCGGCGGCTCCCGCGCCGGCGCCGGTACAGCCGTCCTTCGGCGGTTTCGGTTTCGGCGGTCCCACCCTGGCGCCGGCTACCGGCACCATGGACCTTGAAGCCGAAGAAAAGGCCTTGCTCGAGATGGCCGCTGCCGTGAAGGCCGAAATCCAGCAAGGGCCGGCGCCTGAAATCGAGGCACCTGCTCCGGTCGCCCAGGCACCGGCCCCTGCGCCGGTCTTCGCCGCAGCTCCGATGGCAGCTCCGACGGCAGCCCCCATGGCCGCCCAAGCTCAGGCGGTTGCGGATGCCGTTGCCCGCGCGCCGATGGCCGCACCGGCCCGTACGCCGGTGTCGATCTCGCCGTTCGGAATCCGCGACACCTTCATCCCGCGCGCTCCGGTAGAGCCCCGCGTGATGGAACAGCGTCCGGAACCACGCTTCGAATCGCCGGCGGAACCCAAAGCCGCGCCGGCTCCGGAACTCAGCCTCGCCGCTCCGGCGGCAGCTGCCGGTCCGAAAGTCGATCCAGGCCGCATCCGTCTGTTCGACCGCTACCGCAGCCTGACCGCAAAGCCGAAGGTTGAGCAAAGCGTTCCGCCCGCGCCGCAACCCCAGGCAAAAGTCGAACGTCCGGGCATCACCGTGACACCGCAAGACCGCCCGGTGACGTCGCACAGCGACGACGAGTTGGAAATCCCGGCCTTCCTGCGCCGCCAAGCCAACTAGCCGTTCCTGACATTCCCAAGTCGAAGGCCCGCCTCACGGCGGGCCTTTTGCTTTTCCGCGGGAGGTTGCTAGTCTGCCGGCAACCAACCCACAGCATTTTCCGGTGCCTTATGACCTATGAAAACATCCTCGTCGAAACACGCGGCAACGTCGGCCTCATCACCCTCAACCGCCCCAAGGCGCTCAATGCGCTGTCGGCGGGCCTGGTGAAAGACCTCGGTGCTGCACTGGACGTTTTTGAAGGCGACGCCAATATCCGCTGCGTCGTGCTGACCGGCAGCGAGAAGGCTTTCGCCGCCGGCGCCGACATCAAGGAAATGGTCGGCTTCGACTACATGGACGCCTACCTCAAGAATTTCATCACGGACGGCTGGGAACGTGTCACCACGTTCCGTAAGCCGGTCATCGCAGCGGTTGCGGGCTTTGCCCTAGGCGGCGGCTGCGAGCTGGCCATGATGTGCGATTTCATCCTCGCCGCCGATACCGCCAAGTTTGGCCAGCCGGAGATTAACCTGGGCACCATTCCCGGCGCCGGCGGCACCCAGCGGCTGACGCGCTACGTCGGCAAGTCCAAGGCTATGGAAATGGTCCTTACCGGCCGCCAGATAGACGCCGCCGAATCCGAACGCGCCGGGCTGGTCAGCCGGATCGTGCCGGCGGCAGACCTGGTGGAAGAGGCGATTAAGACGGCCCAGAAGATCGCCGATCTGTCCCTGCCCATCGTCATGCTGGCTAAGGAAGCGGTTAACCGTGCCTTCGAGACCACACTGGCGGAAGGGATTAGATTCGAGCGGCACACCTTCCACTCGACCTTTGCCATCGAGGACCGCAAGGAAGGCATGACCGCGTTCATTGAGAAGCGCAAAGCGGCGTTCAAGCACCGCTGAGGGTCTTTTCCCCGAGTCCCGATCCTCCCCACCCGTTTAGGCTGGAAAGAGTGCATCATTACACCTCTACATATGGTAGGCGGTCGTTTAGTCGGGCCCGCCTCGCATCTGCCCCATTCTTCGTATTAAAGCTGTGCCAGGCCGGGTAGGGGGGGGCTCCCGGCACCCGGTCAAACAGGCGCCAAAATGGCGGAAATGCAACCTTCGCGGCTGGTGCAGTGCGAAAAAAAGGCCTGCCAAATCGGGCATTTCTGATGCGTCTTTGAGTAGAGAGCCCCCGTGGCGCGAACAGCTAACGCCTTCAGATGGCGGCAAAATCTTGTGTTTGAGGGTTTTTTTTCCTTGTCAAAGGAGAACAATTTGCAATGATGGGCATTGAATACGGAGATCGGGGGTTGCTACCGAACCAGGCAATGTCTCGGGCGATGGGTAATGCCCGGCGGCAAAGCCAGCAGAAAGATCGGTGATAAATGACTTTTGACGCGAGCACCCCCCCAGGCGCCTTTGGAGCGCCTTTAGGTAATTCCACGCCTGTTGAATCCCGCCGCCCCGTCTTCCAGAAAACTTTAAAGACTTCTATCGGATGCACCGGCGTCGGCTTGCACAGCGGCGTGCGCGTCGCCATGAAGTTGCATCCCGCACCCGCGAACAGCGGGATTGTTTTTAAGCGCGTCGACCTGATCGGTGGCGGCGCCACCATCAAAGCCAGCTGGGACCACGTCGCCGACTCTCGCATGTGCACAGTGCTGGCCGACAACAACGGCATCAGCGTCGCGACGGTCGAACATTTGATGTCGGCCTTCTACGGAATGGAAATCGACAACGTGGTTGTTGAGCTCAATGGCCCGGAAGTGCCCGCCATGGACGGCAGTGCCGAGCCCTTTATTTTCCTGATCGAATGTGCCGGCGTCGTAGAGCAGAGCGCTCCGCGCCGCGCCCTGCGTATCCTGAAGCCCCACTCCTATGCCAACGGCAATAAGATGGTTGCCCTGGCGCCCTGGCATGACGGCCTGCGCGTCGATTTCCAAATCGACTTCCATGCGTCGGCCATCGGCCGTCAGACCTGCTCGTTCACGGTCGATCCCGACACCTTCCGCGATGAGCTGTCGCGCGCGCGCACTTTCGGACTTCTGTCGGATGTAACAGCGCTGCGCGAAGCAGGCCTCGCCCGCGGCGGCAGCCTCACCAACGCGATTGTGGTCGACGGCGACCGCGTGCTGAACGACGAAGGACTGCGCCACGACAACGAATTCGTCCGCCACAAGGCCCTTGATGCCATCGGCGATCTCTATCTCGCCGGTCATCCCATCATCGCCCACTTCACCGGCCGCTGCTCGAGCCACGCCGACACGGCGCGCCTGATGCGCCAGGTCTACGCCGACCGCAGCTGCTGGGAGATGGTGGACGTCTGGCAGGAAATTCCGGCGGTGGCGCCGTGGGTCGAACGCACCAGCCGCGTAGCGTTCGCGTAACCCCCCACCGACTCCCCGCCTAGGCCAGTTTCAGTTCAGACCTTAACCGGCTGAAATTGCCTTATTTTTCGCCTTGCCGCGCGGCGTGACACCGCGCGCGCCGGTGATATACTGCGCGCCGCTCAGGCCCCGCACGTGCCGGGGCCGTTTCCACCTCTATACTGAAGTAGATCATGGGTTTTAGCCTGTTTCCGACTGCCAACTTCCGCCGCACCGTCAACGTCACATTGACCGTTTTGGCCGTCTGCGCCATGACGGCCCTCGCGGGCTGCTCGCGGGACAAGGAACTTGAGTACAAAGAGCAGTCGATCTACGAGATCTACAGCCAGGCTGTGCGCTACCTGGATCAGGAGCGCTATACCGAAGCGGCGAAATACTTCGACGAAGTCGAGCGCCAGCATCCCTATTCGGTCTGGGCCACGACCGCCAAGCTGATGTCGGCTTATGCCTTCTATCACGCCAACCAATACGACGAAGCCGTCACGCGCCTCGACCGCTTCATCGCCGTACACCCGGGTAACCGCGACATCGCCTATGCCTACTATCTCAAGGGCGTGTGCTTCTACGAACAGATCGCCGACGTGCGCCGCGATCAGGAACAGACCAGGAAGGCCCTAGATTCATTGCAGGACGTGGTGACGCGCTTTGCGACCACGCCCTACGGCCGCGATGCGCGCCTGAAAATCGATCTGACGCGGGACCATCTGGCCGCGAAGGAAATGGATATCGGGCGCTTCTATCTCAATGCGCGCCACTTCCTGGCCGCCATCAATCGCTTCAAGGTCGTGGTCGATACCTACAGCACCACCAGCCATGTGCCGGAAGCGCTGCACCGCCTAGCTGAGGCCTATACCGCCCTTGGTCTCTATGAAGAGGCCACCAAGGCGGAAGCCGTGCTGGGATATAACTATCCGTCGAGCGACTGGTACCGTGACTCTTATGCCCTGGCCCGCGCCACTGGGCGCCGCGTCGCCGAGGCGAAGCCGCGCAGCACCATACGTTTGGTGGCGCCCGACGGCAGCCCCCGCTCGGCAACGCCCGGCGTGAATTCGGCGTCGGAGACCGAGCGCCTGGCACAGCCGCCGCAGCCTTTGGGTCCGGAAAGCCTGGAAGCCAAGCCGGACAGCGTGATCAACCGCCCCAAATAGAGTTCAAACCCGGCGCACATTGCCATGCTGACGCATCTCTCCATCCGCGATGTCGTCATTGTCGATAAGCTGGACGTGGACTTTGCCGCCGGCCTTTGCGTGCTGACGGGCGAGACCGGCGCCGGCAAATCCATCGTGCTTGAATCACTGGGCTTGGCCTTGGGTGGACGGGCCGACGCCGGGCTGATCCGCAGCGGTGCCGACAAACTCACCGTCTCCGCCTCCTTCGCGCTGGCGCGCAAACATCCGGCTTTTGTGCTCTTGGCCGAGCAGGATATCACCCTCGAGGATGATCAGTTGGTCCTGCGCCGTGTCGTCGGCGCAGACGGCCGCAGCCGTGCTTTCATCAATGACCAGCCCGTGAGCATCGGATTGCTGCGCGACATTGGCGCGTGCCTGGTTGAAGTTCATGGCCAGTTCGAGACCCACGGCCTGCTCGATCCCGCCACTCACATTGAAGCGCTCGACGCCTATCGCCGCGTCAAATCGCGCGACAGCAGCGAAGCGGATTGCGCTTCCGCCTGGACAGTCTGGCGCGCGGCCGCCGCGGCGCTGAAGACCGCCCAGGACACGCTCTCGGGCGCCCTGGCCGAGGAAGAAACCCTGCGCCACCATGTCAACGAGCTATCCACACTCGCACCCCGGCACGGCGAGGAACAGGAACTGGTGGCCGCGCGCTCGATGATGCGTCACAGCGAACAGATCATCAAAGCCATGACCGAGGCGCGGGCGGCGATTTCCGAGAACACCGATGTCGAAGCTGCCCTGCGCGGCGCCCTCACGCGCATCACCCGCGTTGCTGCCCAAGCCGGCGGCAAACTCGACAGCCTGTGTCAGGCCCTGGACCGTGCTGCCATCGAAGCCGGAGAAGCCTTGCGTGAGTTCGATGTGGTCTGGGCCAACTTCGACGCCAATCCGGCGGCGCTGGAGCGGGCCGAAGAACGCCTGTTCGCGCTGAAGGCCGTCGCCCGCAAACACAATTGCAGCGTCGATGACCTGGCCGCGGTGCTCGCCACTTTCAAAGCGCGCCTTGCCGCCGTCGATGGCGGCGCCGACGAGGTCAAACGTCTCGCCGCGACTGAGAAGTCCGCGCGCATGGCCTATGACCAGGCTGCAAAAGTGCTGAGTACCGCCCGCCAGGAGGCCGCAAAAACGCTAGATAAACTCGTGGCCAAGGAACTGGTGCCCTTGAAGCTCGACAAGGCCACCTTCCGTACCGTCGTCGCCCCCAAGCCGGAAGCGGCCTGGAACGAAAGCGGCATGGACAAAGTCGCTTTTGAAATCTCCACCAATCCCGGTTCGGCCCCCGGCCCCTTGGACAAGATCGCCTCTGGCGGCGAACTGGCGCGTTTCATGCTGGCGCTGAAGGTTGTGCTGGCCGGCTCGCAAGACCGCGCCACGCTGATCTTCGACGAAGTCGATGCGGGCATCAGCGGCGCGACGGCCAATGCGGTCGGCGAGCGCCTCGCCCGGCTGGCAAAGACGGTTCAAGTCATGGTCGTCACGCACGCGCCGCAAGTAGCCGCGCGCGGCGACCACCATTGGCGCGTCAGCAAGACCAGCCGCGGCGGCCAGACCAGCACCAAGGTCGAGCAATTGACCGCAACGGCACGCCGCGAGGAAATCGCACGCATGCTGGCCGGCGAGAAGATCACCGACGAAGCCCGCGCGGCGGCCGATAGTTTGCTGAGTGGGCCGCTGTCGTGACCTTGCGGAAGACGCCGGTCGACGAGCTGACGGAAAAAGAAGCGAAGTCCGAACTCAAAATCCTGGCGACCGAAATCGCCCTGCACGATGCGGCCTATCATCGCGACGACGCGCCTACCATCACCGATGCCGCTTACGATGCGCTGCGCAAGCGTAACGAGGCCATCGAGAAGCGCTTTCCGAAGCTGATCCGCGCCGACAGCCCATCCAGTAAAGTCGGCGCGGCGGCTGCGACGGGCTTCAAGAAAGTTCAGCACGCGGTGCCGATGTTGTCGCTCGGCAACGCCTTCACCGATGAAGACGTGGCGGATTTTGTCGATCGCATCCGGCGTTTCCTCGATTTGGAAGCCGACGAGAACGTCGAGATGACCGCCGAGCCCAAGATCGACGGCCTTTCCTTCTCGGCGCGCTACGACTCGGGCCGCCTGACTGTCGCGGCCACACGTGGCGACGGCGCCGAAGGCGAAGACATCACCGCCAATATCCGCGCGGTTAACGCCGTGCCGGACTTCCTGATGGGCGACGTTCCCAAGGTCATCGAAATCAGGGGCGAGGTCTATATGACCAAAGCTGATTTCGCCAAGCTCAACGCGGCGCGGGAAGCCAAAGGTGCGAAGACCTTCGCCAATCCGCGCAATGCCGCTGCCGGCTCTTTGCGCCAGCTCGATCCCAAGATTACCGCCGAGCGCCCCCTGAAAGCCTTCACCTACGGCTGGGGCGAAGTAAAGGGCATGGCGTGGGAGACCCAATGGGAGTTCCTGCAAAACCTGAAGGCGTGGGGTTTTCCGGTCAATCCGCGCACCAAGGTCGTCAAGACCGTCGAGGCGATGCTGAAGGAATACAACAAGCTCGGCGAAGACCGCGCCGGGCTCGCCTATGACATCGACGGCATGGTCTACAAGGTCAACCGCATCGACCTGCAAAAGCGCCTGGGCTTTGTCAGCCGCGCGCCGCGCTGGGCCATGGCCCACAAGTATTCCGCCGAACGGGCCGAAACGGTGGTCGAAAACATTGAGGTGCAGGTGGGCCGCACCGGCACACTGACGCCCGTCGCCCGCCTCAAGCCCGTCAACGTCGGCGGCGTGGTGGTCAGCAATGCAACGCTGCACAATGAGGACGAAATCGCCCGCAAGGATATCCGCGTCGGCGACACCGTCGTCATCCAGCGGGCGGGCGACGTGATTCCGCAGGTCCTGGAATCCATCCTTGCCAAGCGCCCCAAGGACAGCAAGCCCTATAAATTCCCCACCAAATGCCCCGCCTGCGGCAGCCATGCCGTGCGCGAGGAGGGCGAAGTCGCGCGCCGCTGTACCGGCGGACTTTATTGCCCGGCGCAATCGGTCGAGCGCCTCAAGCACTTTGTCTCGCGCAACGCCTTCGACATCGAAGGCTTCGGCGAAAAGAATATTGAAGCCTTTTTCACCGATGAATTGATCACCAGCCCCGGCGACCTGTTCACGCTGGAAAAGCGCGGCGGGCGGAAATTGCTGACCGGCCGCGAGGGCTGGGCGGAAAAATCCATCGACAATCTGTTCGCCGCCATTGAACGCCGGCGCACCATCAGCTTCGAGCGCTTCATCTACGCACTGGGCATCCGCCAGGTGGGCCAGGCCACCGCCCGCCTTCTGGCCCAGGCCTACGGCTCCTTCGCCGCGTGGCGCAAAGCCATGACCGCCGCCCACGACCACGAGTCCGACGCCTGGAAAGAGCTCAACGCCATCGAACAGATCGGCGAGTCCATGGCCGACGACCTGGTGGAATTCTTTGCCGAGAAACACAACCGCGAGATCGTCGATGCCCTGGCCAAGGAACTCGCCATCGAGGATTTTGTGCAACCCGATACGTCGGGTTCCGCCATCGCCGGCAAGACCGTCGTCTTCACCGGCAACCTCGAGAGCATGAGCCGCGGCGAGGCGAAAGCTCAAGCGCAGACTCTGGGCGCAAAGGTGGCGGGCTCGGTGTCGAAGAAAACCGACCTGGTCGTGGCCGGTCCGGGCGCCGGCTCGAAGCTGAAGGAAGCCGAAGCGCTCGGCGTCAAGGTCGTCAGCGAGCAGGAATATCTCAAGCTGATCGGCGGTTAGCGCCGTCCCTTTCCTGTCTTCGCGGCGCTCTGTATATCCTCGCCCCATGCACAGCAGCCGGAGCCTGCGACTTAGCTGACCGGGCCTTACGAGGTCCGGTATCCGCACGTCCGCACTCTCAATCTCCGGAGCGCTTCATCTTGCCGCCGGACGTTATCCCTCTCGTTTATTTCATACACGGGGACGCTCTACAGGCGTAGATTCCGCCTCCGCCCAAAAGCTGAAAAGGGAAATCCATGGCCGCGCGCAAACCGAAGAAGCCTGCCAAGAAATCCGTCAATAAGGCTGCGAAGAAAGTAAAACCAGCGGCCAAATCCCGCCCCAAGTCCCGCAAAGCCCCGCCGATCCCTAAGGGCTTCCACACCATCACCGCCAGCCTGTGTTTCCAGGATGCGGCCTTCGCCATGCAGTTCTATGAAAAGGCCTTCGGCGCCAAGGAGCTTTACCGCCTGTCCGAGCCCAGCGGCAAGGTCGGCCACGCCGAGATGCGCATCGGTGATTCCATCATCATGGTGTCGGACGAATACCCCCAAATGGCCATTCTCAGCGCCAAGACGCGCGGCGGCTCGCCGATCCGCCTAAGCCTGACCGTGAAGAACCCCGATGCCATGATGGAGCGCGCCATCGCGGCCGGCTGCACGGTCATCCGCCCCTTGCAGAACGAGTTCTACGGATGGAGCAGCGGCGTCATCATGGACCCCTTCGACTATTCCTGGTTCATCACTAGCCAGGTCGAAGTGGTCTCGCCCAAGGAGATGCAGAAGCGCTGGACCAAGATGCTGGCCGCCCACAAACCCGAGGCCGCCGGCGCCTAGCGCCTGCCCGCAGATTCCGGCTTCCCATACCTAGAAGTTAGAGGCATAATACCTCTAAATACGAGGTATAGATGTTCCGCCGCCCGATCACATCGCCCGGCCTGCGCCGACCGGCGGTTATTGCCGCCGCCCTGCTGCTGCATGGGCTCGCGATCTACGGCCTCGTGAGCGTGCGCCACCCGCCCGAGGTCCCCATGGCCGAGGCCACGCCGCTCACGCTCATCACGGTCGTCCCTGTGCTACCGGAGACTATGCGGTCGTCGGGTGTCGACTCTTTCCACCCCCACGACCTGCCCCCACCGGCTCTCGTCCTGACACCGCCCACAATCACTATCGCCCCCATGGAAAATCCCATGGCGCTCAGCGACTACGTCCGCTGCGGCCTGCCGCGTGAATTCTGGCTGCAGGACCGTGAGCGCTGCACGCGCCTCCTGGCCCAGGTCCAGTCCGGGCCCACACCTGCGCGCATTCCCAGCGATCGCGAGATCCAAATGGTGGCGAAGTTCGAGCGCGAGAACGCCGAACTGCACGCGCCCAAAAGAATGCCATGCGTTGTCCGCCGCGCCAAAGGCGCATCCGCCCGCTGCGGCACGGAGCCGACTTGGCGCGACGAAGACTTTTAACGGAGAACAGACAGCCGATGGCCCGCACCAACCCAGACTTCATGACCGGCGTGCCGGAACTCTTGATCCTGCGCCTCCTCACCGAGCGCGAGATGTACGGCTACGAACTGGTGCAGGCCATTGAAACCGCCACCGGCGAAGCCATCAAGGTCGGCGAAGGTGTCGTCTATCCCATCCTGCACGCCCTTGAGAAACAGGGCTGCCTCTCCGCGCGCCGCAAGCCCGTTAACGGGCGCACGCGCGTTTATTACACCGCCACCGCCGCCGGCAAAAAGCGCCTGGGCGTGCTCATCACCGAGTGGCAACGCATCACCGACGCTGTGTCCAACCTTGTCGCAGGATCTGTCCATGGCCACGCATGAGCATCTGATCCAATTCGACCGCCTCGAAGACCGACTGCTGCGCGGCGGCATTGCCCCGCGTCACGTACGCCGCACGCTGACCGAACTGCGCGAGCACTACGACGATGCGCTGCGGGACGAACAGGCCAAGGGAGCGTACGATGCGGCGCAGGCCGCATGGCAGCGCCTCGGCACGGAAAACGACATCGCCCAGAGCGTCCTCGCCCGGCGCGAACTACACGCTTTGTCCGCCCGCTTTCCGCGCGCGGTGTTTGGTGCAGGACCGCTGGTGTTATGGTTCGCCATCACCGCGCTGAGCCTCTCGCCGTTTGCTTTTGGCCTTAATGCCGCCCGCGAGGCAGGCCTCATTGGGCCACCGGGCACACCCGACCCTGTGTGGTTCAAGGCGCCGTTCAGTGCCATGCTGTTTTTTTACCTGCGCATCCTGCCGGTAATTATCGGCGCGATTATGGTCACGGCCGCGGCCCGTCAACGCCTGGCACTGGGCTGGGCCATTCTCGGCACCGGCGTGATTGCCTTGCTGAGCGCGTTCGCGACCTACAGCCTGAAGTTCGCCACCGCCCCGGGCGAGAAGGGCGAGTTAACGCTGGGTTTTGGCGTGACGGCCCAGGAGCTGCCGCAAAGCCTCGGCATGGGGGTGGTCAATATGGCGATTGTTTTCGCCGCCTACATGCTGTGGCAACGCACGCAGCGGCGAACGGTTTAGCCCGTCACCTTCTGCGCGATCCACACACCGGCTGCGCACACAACGCCGGTCACGAGCGTGCCCCAGGCCATGTCGACGATGGTCACCGTCAGCGACCAGCCCTTGATCGTGGCCTGATTGGTGAGGTCGTAGGTGCCGTAGGCGATGAAGCCCAGGAAGGCGCCCAGGGTGAAGGCCGTCAGCACGCTGCCTTCCGCTACGGCCGGGCGGATGGCAAACACCGCCATGCCGACAGCGTACATCACGTAAAACAGCACCGCCGCCCAGATGACGGGCTTGTCGGCGATCAGGTCACCGAGCTTGGGCCGATAGAGGAAGTTGACGGCATTGCTCAGCCAGAGAAAATCGATCACCACCAGGATGAGGAAACTGGACAGCGAAGCTACGGCAAAAGTTTTGGACATTGTTTAGCTTCCTTTGGCGGTGAGCCTCAGCGTAACAAATGACGCGCGCCTTCACCACCCGCCGCGATCTCGCGCGACGAAGAACGCATCAACAGCCCTACTGCGTTTAGGGTCGGCCCGCCGCGTGGCGCAGTCTCCGAGCGCTCACGCCGGCGGCATGCCCGCGCCGATATTGATCCATTGGATCAACTGCACCGTGTGCACAAACTGGTAGCCGCCGCTGAGGTGGATATCGTTGGTCTTGTCGAGAATCGAGCTGAATCCGACCAGGCCGATCTGTCCGCTCTGCTCGTGCAGCAGCGGCATGGCGATGCCGAATGCGCTCGTGTCGACCGTCTCGCGGCGCATGTCGCGGCGGATGATGTAGCCGCAAGGGGTTTGGGTTGCCGTCCAGGCAATGCGCGAGGCCTCGCTGCGGGCCCGCGGATGGAAGTTCGAGAGCACGTCGGCGCCCGTCAGATCATTGCCCGCCAGAACGGACAGCCCGGTGCCGAACAGCCTGAAGCGCATGTCCGTCGGGCTAATGACGTCGACAATCGCCACCTCCGACTGCAGCTTGAAGGGAGGGGCGTCGAGATAGGCGCGCAAGGTCGGCACTAAGCCTCTTTTACCGAGCGAAAGCCAATGCTGTAAAAAGGCGTCGACGTCGGCGGGAATCGGCGGACACGCAGGTGCACTCAAGACTCTACTCCTCGAAAGTTCCCGCACTCTAATTGAGCCTTTTGCGTTTTCAATGGGATATATTGGGGTCAAAGGTATTTATCGGAATACGCAGGGACCTTGTGAGGGCATTCGTTTACGTTTTGGGCAGCGAGGGAGCCGGCGGCGTGCGCACCTACGTCGGCTGGACCACCGACCTCGACAAGCGCCTCAAAACCCACAACGACGGCGCCGGCGCGCGCTCGACCAAAGGCCGCGTATGGTTCCTGCTTTATGCGGAGATGTATGCCTCGCGCGGCGAGGCCATGAGCCGCGAGGTGTATCTCAAGCGTGATCGGAAACTGAGGAAGCAGTTGCTGGAGTGTTTCGCAAAATGAGCCGCATCATTCTGGCTCCTGCTCTAGCCGCAGACGCGGACGCATTAATTGCCTCGAACGTCGCGAGCCGCGACTATCACCAGCCTTGGACCGCGCCATTTACGGATCAAGCCGGCTTTGAACAATGGTTTTCAAACCAGGGTGACCGCGCAATCAGCCTGGTTGTGCGCGAGCGTGCCGGTCACGGCATCGTCGGCGTAATCAACTTCAGCGAAATTGTGCGCGGCAGTTTCCAGAATGCGTATGTCGGATTTTATGGGATTGAGGCTTTTGCCCGCCATGGGCTTATGACTGAAGGGTTGCGCGAAGCCGCAGCCTACGCTTTCGGTGAACTTGATCTGCACCGCCTCGAAGCCAACATCCAACCCGGCAATGATCGGTCCATAGCGCTGGTGCAGCGTGTCGGCTTCCGCAAGGAAGGATATTCACCGCACTATCTTAAAATTGATGGGGTCTGGCGAGATCATGAACGTTGGGCGATTTCTCAAGAGGACACGACGACGGCGTGAAATCGACGACCGCCACCATGGATGCTCGGATCTAGGCCGAGGATGACGCGGCAGATTATATGGCCGCCGTCGCCGTCGCCAGCCACGCCTGCGTCTCGGCGTCCACCAGCGGCGTCAGCGTTTCGCGGACGCGGGCGTGGTAGTCGTTCAGCCAGCCGCGCTCGGCATCGCTGAGCAGGCCGGGCTCGATCATGTTGCGGTCGATGGGCGCAAGCGTCAGGGTTTCGAATTCCAGCAGCGCTTTCTCGGCGCCCGGCACCTTGGCGGCTTCGCGCACGGCCACCAGGTTCTCGATGCGGATGCCGTATTCACCGGTTTTGTAGTAGCCGGGCTCATTGGAAACCACCATGCCGGGCTCCAAGGCAACAGTGTTGCCGACCTTGCTGATGCGCTGCGGACCTTCGTGCACGCCGAGGAAGGTGCCGACGCCGTGGCCAGTGCCGTGATCGTAGTCGAGGCCTTCCTGCCACAGCGCGTGTCTTGCGAGTGCGTCCAATTGGCTGCCAGTGGTGCCTTTGACAAAGCGCGCCATGGCCAGGGCGATATGGCCTTTTAGGACCAGCGTGAAGCGGTGCTTCTGTTCGGCTGTCGCCTCGCCCACGGCAAAGGTGCGCGTGACGTCGGTGGTGCCGTCGAGATACTGGCCGCCGGAATCCAGCAGCATGACCATATTGGGCTGTATACGCGCCGCCGTTTTCGGATTGGCTCGGTAGTGCACGATGGCACCGTTGCCGGCGGCGCCTGCGATGGTCGCGAAGCTGGGTCCGCGGAAGGTATTGCTCTCGGCGCGGAAGGCTTCAAGTTTGTCGGCCGCCGTGATCTCGGTCAGCGTACCTTTCAGAGCTTCCTTTGACAGCCAGGCGAGGAACCGCGACAGCGCCGCGCCGTCGCGCACATGGGCGTCGCGCACGCCTTGCAGCTCGGTCGGATGCTTGCGCGCCTTCAGGGCCGTGCAGGGGTCGGCGACAATCTTCACTTTGCGCCCGGCCGCCAGGCGGTCGTAGGCCCAGCGGGAGCCGGTGTCGCGGTCGAGGCCGATGGTGGCAACGGATTTGGCGAGGGCCGTCAGTTCGTGGTCGAGGCCGTCGTAAGGCGCCAAGCGCACATCGGGGCCCAGATGAGCTTTGACCTCGGGCGAGAGCTTGGCTGGGTCGATGAACAGCACCGCCTTGCCGTCGGCGAACAGCAGCGCGTAGGCATAGGTCAGCGGGCTGAATTCCACATCGCCGCCACGGATATTGAACAGCCAAGCGATGGAATCGAGCGCCGTGAAGAAAAAGGCATCGAGCCCCTCGCCCTTCAGCACCTGCGCAACCAGAACGCGTTTATCGGCGCTGGAGCGGCCGGCGAATTTCTCGGGATAGACCATCACCGGCGCCGTGGGGCGGCTGGGCTGGTTGATCCAGACCTCGTCGATGAGGTTGTGGGGCAGCGGCACCAGCGACGCGCCGACTTTAGCGACGGCGTCTTCGAGGCGCGCAAGGCCGCCCGGCGTGTGCAGGCGGGCATCGAAGCCGATGGCCTGGCCGGCCTTGGCGGTTTCGATAAGCCAGCTTGAGGCCGGCTCGTCGATCATGTGGCGGTACTGGTAGAGCACGCCGTCCACCTGGTCGCGGACCTGGAGCGTGTAGCGGCCGTCGACAAAGACCGCCGCGCTGTCCTTCATCACGATTGCACTGCCGGCCGAGCCGCTGAAGCCGGTGAGCCACTTCAGGCGCTCGGCGTAGGGCGCGTTGAACTCGCCCTGGTGCTCGTCGCCGTGGGGCACGAGGTAGCCGTCAACGCCTGCGGCGCGGATGGCGGCGCGCAAGGCGGCAAGGCGTTCGGCGGTAACGACGGAGGGCGGCGGAAGGGTGTCCATTGCTTAAAGGTAGTCACCCCGGCCAGCGGATTCAACGCCGCAAAACAAGCGTCGTCCAAGGCGCGATCCGGACCCGGCGGACGAGCCTAAGCCCTTGAGCGCGATAGGCGTTCGCGACCATGGCCTCGTCGCGGCGGATGAAGCCGGCCAGCACCAGGCAGCC
The DNA here is from genome assembly GCA_947476065.1 of Fidelibacterota bacterium. GTDB lineage: Bacteria > Pseudomonadota > Alphaproteobacteria > Rhodospirillales > Rhodospirillaceae > SHVO01. The sequence continues at coordinate 41,211 of CANJPG010000001.1, read as the reverse complement.
GCCGGGGGCCAGAAGCGCCGACAGGTCCTTGGCCATCTGCACCAGGGGCCGCGCCAGGATATTGGCGGTGATGAACTGATACGGTGCTGTGCGGCGAATGGCGCGGTCGCCGCAGCCGTCGCTCATGATGGCGGGCGCCAGTTCGGCCAGGCCATTCTTGCGGGCGTTGTAGCGCGTCACGCGCACGGCCTCGGGGTCGATATCGGCGCAGAGCACCGGTGCCCGCATGGTCTTGGCAGCCGCCATGCCGAGGATGCCGGTGCCGCAGCCCATGTCGAGGCCCCGCACCTTGCGTCCGCCGCGCGCTTTCATGCGGCCTACACCGCGGAACAAGCCATCCAGCGCCAGCAGGCAGCCCATGGTGCTGGCATGCTGGCCCGATCCAAAAGCAGTAGCGGCATTGATGGTCAGACGCAGTTTGCCGTCAGGAAACGGACCTTTGATGTGGTCGCCGTGGATGTAATAGCGCCCGGCGACGAGCGGCGGAAAACTGGCGATGGTTTCCGTCAGCCAATCCTTGGCCGGCACCTTGGCGATGACCAACTCGGGCGCTTGAATTCCGAGTGCAGTGGCCGCCAGTGCCACGCGCGCGCTGAGTTCAGCCTTGGGCGGCGATGAGTCGAACATGCCTTCGACCGCCCACAGAACGGGCTTGGTGTTCTCGTCCCATTCAAAAAGGCTGACCACCCCTGCGAAGTTTTCGAATACGCGTTCAAAGGCGGCACAGTGTTCAACCGCGACGACCACGCGCGCGCTCCAGGCGGCGCCGATTTCCGTACCTATCGTCATAAAGCATCGATTCCAGCGGTTTTGGACATATTATCTTCTTTGTCATCATTCTAAAGAGCTATGCACGCCCACCGGGGCTGACGTGCAATAAAGGAAATAGTCGCAGTATGTCTTGGACCATATTACAGCAGGAGACGATTTGAGATTTTATGTTGAGTGCGGGGTTGTGTTGAGCGCGCTTTGATCTGATATCGCGGCAGCAACGTATCCTCACATACAGAATTTTCGAGATATCCGAGCAGACTGAACTCCTCCCCTCTCCCCCTCAGTTTCTCGGATCACGGCGGCGGCAGCATCCTCCCCCCATATACCCGCTGTCGCCGCCATTTATTTTCGCCCGTGTATGTTACCTTGGTATGTTTCGTGCGTTGCTATGCGGGCCCTTGGACTAGGCGTTCAGGGTTAAGCGTCCCGACGGTGTTTAGGTATGTTACGTCCGGGTGCGCGGGCGGCGATGGCGGATCCCCCAAAAAGGTTTAGCTGTCGCCGCCTCTTTTATTTCCAGTCACACTAAGATGCCGCCCGCCCCTTTCTTGTCGCGCTTAAGCGCGATTGTCGGCGATGACGGATCCCGCTCCATTTATTGCTGATCAGCTCGGCTCGACGAAGCTATCGAGCACTTTTTTGCGGCCGGCTTTTTCGAAGGCGATGGCCAGTTTCTCGCCGTCGATTTCCTCCACCAGGCCGTAGCCGAACTTCTGGTGGAACACGCGGTCGCCGATCTTGAAGCCGTGTTCGGACTTGCCGCGCGAGACCGTCTCCCAGCGCTCGGACTCGACCATGCGCACCGGCTTGCGAAAGCCCGCACCGGAGCGCGTGCCGCCTGCCTCGGATAATCCGCCCCACGATCCGCTGCCGCCGCCGTAAAGACCTGCGTCCACGTCCTGCTGCACGGACTCCTTGGGCAACTCGTCGATGAAGCGCGACGGGATGCTCGACTGCCATTGATTATAGACGCGCCGGTTGGCGGCGAAGGAGACGTGCACGCGTTTCCTGGCGCGTGTAAGCCCGACGTAAGCCAGACGCCGTTCTTCCTCCAGCGCCTTCTGGCCGTTTTCTTCCAATGACCGGCGGCTGGGGAAGATGTCCTCCTCCCAACCCGGCAGAAAGATGCTGTCGAACTCAAGGCCCTTGGCGGCGTGCAGAGTCATCAGGGTGATGCTGTCTTCGCCGGCCTGGGCATCGTTCTCCATCACTAGGCTGACGTGGTCGAGGAACCCGGCGAGGTTCTCCCACTCTTCCAGCCCCGAGACGAATTCGCGCAAGTTATCCAGGCGGCCCGGCGCTTCCGGTGATTTGTCGTTCTGCCACATCTGGGTGTAACCAGCGTCATCGAGCACTTGCGCGGCCAGCTCCGACGGGCCGACGGCATCCTTCAGACTGCGCCAGCGTTCGATGTCGGCGGCGAAGGCCCGAAGCGCCGTGCGCGCCTGGGGCCGGATCTCATCGGTTTCCACCATGCGCAGAGCGGCTTCCAGCAGCGATACGCCTTGCGCGCGGCCCAACTGGTGCAGCTTCTGCACGGTCGTGTCGCCAAGCCCGCGTTTGGGTTTGTTGATGATGCGCTCGAAGGCCAGATCATCGTCGGGTGAGTGGATGAGCCGCAGGTAGGCCACTGCATCGCGGATTTCCAGGCGCTCGTAGAACCGCGGACCGCCGACGACGCGATAAGGTACGCCGGTGGTGATGAGCCGCTCTTCAAACTCCAGCATCTGGAAACCGGCGCGCACTAGGATGGCGATCTCGGGCAGCTTATGACCACTGCGCTGCAGGGCCTCGATCTCATCGACCACCCAGCGCGCTTCTTCTTGCCCGTCCCACACGCCGCGTACGCGCACGGGCGCGCCGGGATCGACCTCACCCGTATGTCCGGTGCGCAAGGTCTTGCCCAGGCGGTCTTCGTTGTGGGCGATGAGGTGCGAGGCTGCCGCCAGGATCATCGGCGTCGAACGGTAGTTGCGCTCAAGGCGGATCACCTTGGCGTCGGGGAACTCCTTCTCGAAGCGCAGGATGTTGCCCACTTCGGCCCCACGCCAGGAATAGATCGACTGGTCGTCGTCGCCGACGCAACACAGATTGCGGTGAGTCTGCGTCAGCAGGCGCAGCCACAAATATTGGGCGACGTTGGTGTCCTGGTACTCGTCTACCAGCACGTAGCGGAACTGCTGCTGATACTGCTTGAGCACCTCCGGCTCCTGCTGGAAGATGGTCAGGCAGTGCAAAAGTAAATCGCCGAAGTCGGCGGCGTTCAACGTTTTCAAGCGGTCCTGATAAGCGCGGTACAGCCCCAGCGCCTTGCCCTCGGCGAAGTCGGTGCCCTGCCCGCCGCTCACTTTGTCCGGCGTCAGGCCGCGGTCTTTCCAGCGCTGGATGATGCCCATCAGCGCCTGGGCCGGCCATTTCTTGTGGTCGACGTCGTCGGCTTCCATCAGCTGCTTCAACAGCCGCATCTGGTCGTCGGCATCGAGGATCGTGAAGTTGGAGCGCAGGCCCACCGCCTCGCCATGACGGCGCAGCATGCGCACGCCGAGGGCATGGAAGGTGCCGAGCCACACCGCTTCCGCCGCCGGCCCCACCAGATGGGCTACGCGTTCGCGCATCTCCCGCGCCGCGCGGTTAGTGAAGGTGACAGCCAATATCTCCCAGGGCTTGGCCAGCCGCTGCGACAGAATGTAACCCAGCCGCGTCGTCAACACGCGGGTCTTGCCGGTGCCGGCGCCGGACAGCACCAGCACTGGACCTTCTGTGGCCAGCACCGCTTCCTTCTGCTCAGGGTTCAGCTTGTCCAGCCAAACCGGCGGCGGCGGCAGAGCCGCAGCAGGTGCAGGCTTGGCGGGGACAAAAGGAACGTCGTCGTTTAGCTCGAAGGGATCGGACAAGGGTGTGCCTAGGTCTTCGGCCGGATGCCCAAGAGGTGGCAGATGGCATAGGTCAGGTCGGCGCGGTTCAAAGTGAAGAAGTGGAAGTCCTTCACCCCTTCACGCTCCAGCCCGTGCACCAGTTCGGCGACGGCCGTGGCCGCCACCAGCTTCCTGGTTTCCACATCGTTCTCAAGGCCGGCAAACAGGTCGAACATGCGCTGGGGCACTTTTGAGCCCATCTTGATGCATGACTTCAGCGTGCCGGTATTGGTGGCGACGACGATGCCCGGCACCAGTGGCACACCGAGCCCCGCGGCCTGATCACGGAAGCGCAGGAAGGTCTCAGCATCGAAAAACGACTGGGTGATGGCGCGGCTAGCGCCGGCCCCGACTTTGCGTTTGAGATTTTCGAGGTCTTCCTGCGCACTTTTGGCTTCGGGATGAACCTCGGGGTAGGCCGCCACGCTGATCTCGAAATCGGCGACCTTCTTGAGGCCCTCCACAAGATCCGTGGCAAAGGCATAGCCGCCGGGATGGGGCGTGTATCTGCTTTCGCCCTCAGGCGGATCGCCGCGCAGGGCCACGATGTGCCGGATGCCCGACTCCCAATAGCCCTTGGCGATGGCATCGACCTCGGCACGGGTCGCCCCGACGCAGGTCAGGTGCGCGGCGGCCAGGAGGCCCGTCTCTTTTTGGATCCGGGTCACAATGTCGTGGGTGCGTTCGCGGGTCGAGCCGCCGGCACCATAGGTAACGGATACGAACTTGGGGGCCAGAGGCGCCAGACGGGCCACCGAATCCCAGAGCTGTTCATGCATTTTATCGGTTTTGGGCGGGAAAAACTCAAAGGACACCTGGATGCCCGAGGGAGTAGTTCCCCCCTGCGCCAGCCTTGAGCCTATTTTTTGATCTGTGAGTGGCACCGGTCAGCCTCGTCCAATCGTTACTAGTCTATGACACCGCTTTATGTTACCCACGCTGCGCTGCGGTGAGGCGTCGTAACACGATATAAAATAGGGATATTTCCGCTGCTTTGTAAGCTAATCCCCAGTCATTGTCCCCGGTGTATTTCAGTGAAAATCATAGCCTCTTTTAGCGCGTCTGCCGTCTTTCGGCTGGCTTTTGTTTGCATCTTTGCCGCGAGCCTTTCAGCCTGCGCAACCAAACCGCCGGCCAGCGACCTCATGGCACGGGCCGCCTATGAAGAAAACAACGACCCCTTAGAGCCCATGAACCGCGCGATGTTCAAGGTGGATGCGGGTATCGACAAGGCGCTCATCCGCCCGGTCATCAAAGGCTACCGCGCCGTTGTACCCGCGCAAGGCCGTAAGGGCATCGACAATTTCCTAAATAACATCCGCTCGCCGATCACCTTCATCAACGACATTCTGCAGGGCGAAATCACTCGCGCCGGGCAAACCCTGGGGCGCATGGCGCTGAATACCGGCGTCGGTTTCTTCGGCTTCTTCGACGTTGCCGAGAAGTGGGGCATCGAAGACCACAACGAAGACTTTGGGCAGACCCTGGCGGTTTGGGGCGTGGGCGACGGCCCCTATGTTTACGTGCCGCTGCTGGGCCCCACCACCGCCCGCGACGGCATCGGCTTTGGCATCGACGCGTTCCTCACCGATCCCCTAGCCTGGTACAGCCGCGGCACAGGCGCCATGAACTGGGTGGAATGGGCCTATTTCGGCAGCGCCTACATCGACACCAAAGACGTCACCATGGACCCGCTGGACGAGCTTAAGAAGTCATCGCTCGACTATTACGCGGCACTGCGCTCGTCCTATCGACAGATTCGGGCTAAGGAGATCAGAAACGGCGCGCCCGGCCCCATGGAAGACTTCGATCAATAGTACGCGACCAACAAGCGACACAATTGCCCCTTAAGACGTTGTAGCTGCGACCGAGTAACTCCATATAGCCGCCCGCCACTTCACTTTTGCAAGGTTCGCCATGCCGACACTTTCCCGCCGCGCCTTTGCCTCCGGTGTTTCCGCCATCGCGCTGTTGAGCGTTGCCGCACCGCTCAGCGCGGTCATGGCCCAGGCGCAGCCCGACGCCGCCGCCTTCGTCGGCGACTTCACGCGCAAGGGCATCACCGACATCCTCTCGGCGCCGATCGCCAACACCGAGAAGCAGCAGCGCTTCCGCGACATGTTCAAGACCTACTTCGACCTGCCCGGCATCGGCCGCTTTGTACTGACCCGTTACTGGGCCGCCGCGACGCCCGAGGAACAGGCCAAGTTCACGAAGCTGTTCGAAGACGTGATCGTCTACACCTGGTCGCGCCGTTTTTCGGAATACAACGGCCAGTCCCTGATGATCCAAGGCCAGCAGGCCGACGGCAAGGACGGCACCCTGGTGAAGTCGACCATCGTCGGCAACAACAGCAGTCATTTCGGCGTCGACTGGCGCCTGCGCAAACGCCCCGAAGGTTTCAAGGTGCTCGACATCGTCATCGAGGGCGTCAGCATGGCGATCACCTACCGCCAGGACTATTCCACCGTCATCAGCCAGACCGGCAGCTTCGCCGGCCTTCTGGCCCAGATGGAAAAACAGGTGGCCGACCTGAAGGCCCAACAAGGGGCGTAAATCCCAGCCGATGTCCCAGGTCCTAAGGCCTGGGGCCGGGACAGCGCTACTTCATCCCAACATCCCACACCCTAGGAAATGGGATGCTGGGATGACGGGCGACCGAGTAAGCACGCGGAAACGGCTTGCATCGAGCCGCCAATAATCCATAGCTAAATTTATTCGCGGCCCTTGAACTGTCGTCCGTGAAGGAAGAGAGGGCCTCGTCATTTCTAAATCACCCCTCCTTGCGCATACCTTTCGGCCTGCCTCAAAAACACATTTGTGAATGACTTTCTTGCTGTCTCATGCCGCGAGGTTTGAGAGAGTCAGGCCGCTCAGGGGCCGTCCCAGCATCCCATTTCCTAGGGTATGGGATGCTGGGATGACATTGGCCGGCAAAAGCACCCTGAACATTTTTTGGCCTTCACGAGTGGATGCTTTGCATGACTCCCATCGTTCTGATCCCCGGGCTGATGTCCACGGCGGAGATCTTAACCCCCCAGGTCGCGGCCCTGTGGCCCTATGGGCCGGTCACTGTTGCCTCGACGCTCGCGGGCGCCACCATCGCTGAAATGGCGGCCTCCATTCTGGCTACTGCCCCGCCGCGCTTTGCCTTAGGCGGGCTGTCCATGGGCGGTTACATCTGTCTTGAGATCATGCGTCAAGCGCCCGAACGTGTGATCAAGCTGGCCCTGCTCAGCACCCAGGCGGGAGCCGACACACCCGAGACCATCGCCCAGCGCCGCGCCATGATGGCCTACGCCAGCACCAACGATTTCGCGGCCATGCTGTCCCAGACCATGGCGATGATCGTGCATCCGAAGCACCTGGACGATCCGGCCCTGCGCGCCGTCAACCGCCGCATGGGCGCCACACTGGGGATCGAAGAATTTGTACGCCAGACCGAAGCGGTGATCGCCCGCATCGACAGCCGCGCCGATCTGGCGGCCATCAAGGTGCCGACGCTGGTGCTGGTAGGCGAAGACGACAAGCTGATCCCGCCCGAACGCTCGGAAGAAATGGCGGCGGCAATTCCCGGCGCCAGACTGGTGAAGGTGCCCGAGTGCGGCCACGAATCAACGCTCGAACAGCCCGAAGCCGTCAATCGCGCGCTGGTCGAGTGGATTAGCGGGTAAAACACCGCCGTCATCCTGGGGCTTGTCTCCCGGATGACGATGGCGGTGTTACCTGCTGATCGGCTTGTACTTGATGCGGTGCGGCTCGACGGCATCCGCGCCGAGGCGGCGTTTTTTGTCGGCTTCGTAGCCTTCGAAGTTGCCTTCGAACCATTCGACGTGGCTGTCGCCTTCAAAGGCCAGGATGTGCGTCGCGATGCGGTCGAGGAACCAACGGTCGTGGGAGATGACCACGGCGCAGCCGGGGAACTCGAGCAAGGCCAGTTCCAACGCCCGCAGGGTATCGACGTCCAAATCGTTGGTTGGTTCGTCGAGCAGGATGACGTTGTTGTCGTTCTTGAGCATCTTGGCCAGATGCACGCGGTTGCGTTCACCGCCCGAGAGCTGGCCAACGCGCTTTTGCTGGTCGGAACCCTTGAAGTTGAAGCGGCCCACGTAAGCGCGGCTTGGCACCGGGAACTTGCCCATCATGATCTCGTCGTTGCCGCCTGAGATCTCCTGCCAGACGGTGTTCTCCGGGTTTAGGCTATCGCGCGACTGGTCGACGTAACCGAGCTTCACGGTCTCGCCCATTTTCAGCGTGCCTTTATCGGGCTTGTCCTGACCGGTGATCATGCGGAACAGCGTGGTCTTGCCGGCGCCGTTGGGGCCGATGACGCCGACGATGCCGCCGGGCGGCAGGGCGAAGTTGAGGTCTTCGATCAACAGGCGGTCGCCGTATCCTTTGGTGAGGCCGGTAGCTTCGATGACCGTTCCGCCGAGACGGATATTGGTGGAGATGACGATCTGCATGGCCTCGGGCGACTTGTCCTTGGCTTCGTTGACCAAATCCTCGAAGGCCGCGACGCGGGCTTTGCTTTTGGTGCGCCGGGCGGCCGGGGTCTGCCGGATCCATTCCAATTCGCGGTCGATGGTACGGGCGCGGCTTTCTTCTTCGCGCTCTTCCTGCAGGAGGCGTTTCTGCTTCTGCTCGAGCCACGAGGAGTAGTTGCCTTCGTAGGGAATGCCGCGGCCGTGATCGAGTTCGAGAATCCATCCGGTGACGTTGTCGAGGAAGTAGCGGTCGTGGGTGACGGCGACCACAGTGCCCGGATATTCCTCGAGGAAGCGTTCCAGCCAGGCGACGGACTCAGCGTCAAGATGGTTGGTAGGTTCGTCGAGCAGCAACATGTCGGGGCGCGAGAGCAGAAGGCGCGCGAGGGCCACACGGCGGCGTTCACCGCCTGAGAGCTTGGTGACTTCTGAATCCGCCGGCGGACAGCGCAAGGCGTCCATGGCGATTTCGCAAGTACGCTGCAGTTCCCAGCCGTTGGCGGCGTCGATCTTTTCCTGCAGCTCGCCCTGTTCGGCGATGGTCGCGTTCATTTCGTCGTCCGACATTTCCTCGGCGAACTTGGCGCTGACCACTTCAAAGCGGTCCAGCAGCGCCTTGGTTTCGGCGACGCCATCCATGACGTTTTCCAGCACGGTCTTTTTGGGGTCCAGCACCGGTTCCTGGGATAGGTAGCCGACCTTGGCGCCTTCGGCCGCCCAGGCCTCGCCGGTGAAGTCCTTGTCGATGCCGGCCATGATCTTGAGCAGGGTCGACTTACCCGAGCCGTTGACGCCCAGAACGCCGATTTTGGCCCCCGGCAGGAACGACAGGAAGATGTTCTTGAGAACCTCGCGCCCGCCTGGATAGGCCTTATTGAGGCCCTTCATGACGTAGATGTATTGATAACTGGCCATAATCCGCGCGTCTTTCTATAGTAATAGGTGAATAAATCTGATGCCGGGCTTTTACCCGATGCACCCGGCCAGGACAATCTGTAACGGCCACGGACCGGGGTATTTCTGGGTGTTTTGTCACTGGCCGTAAAGGCCCGCTTAAGCCAGATTTCAGTCACCGAACAAGCGTTTAAATTGCCATGATGTCCCGCGACCCGCGCGAACCGACGCTGATCTCCATCGTCATCCCCGTCTATAACGAAGGGGCGTCGGTGGATGCGCTGATTCCGGCGCTGTTCGGCCTTTTGCACCGGGAGAGCCTGAAGGCCGAAGTCATCTGCGTGGACGACGGCAGCAAGGACGATACCTGGGACCGCCTGATCGCCTGGCGGGCCACCTACCCGGCCCTAACCCTGGTCAGCTTCTCGCGCAACTTCGGCAAGGAGATCGCCATCGCGGCCGGCCTGGATATCGCCGAGGGCAATGCGGTCATCCTCATGGACGGCGATTTGCAGCATCCGCCCGAGGTCATTCCGCGCTTCCTGGCCGAATGGCGGGCGGGGTTCGACATCGTCTATGGCGTGCGCAGCAACCGCGCAGCCGACGGCACTTTGCGCAAAGCCTTCTCGCGGGCCTTCTACCGCGTCTTCAATACCGTCTCCGATACGCCGATCACGCCCGACGCCGGCGACTTCCGCCTGATGGACCGCAAAGTGGTCGATGCCATCCGCCGGATGCGCGAACGCGCCCGCTTCATGAAGGGCATTTACGCCTGGGTGGGCTTCAAGAACAAGGCCATCGAGTTCGACGTCGCCGAACGCCAACACGGCCATAGTTCATTTTCGCCGCGCCGGCTGTTCACCCTGGCCTTCGACGGCATCCTGTCGTTCTCCACCATACCTTTGCGCATCGCCATGTACCTTGGCGCGCTGGTCGCCATGACCTCGCTGGCGCTCGGCGGCTACTACCTGATCCGCACCCTGATCCTGGGCATCGACGTGCCCGGCTATGCGTCGTTGATCGTCTCGGTGCTGGCACTGTCGGGCTTCACCATGCTGCAGCTGGGCCTGATGGGCCTTTATCTCGGACGCATCTACGACGAAGTGAAGGCGCGCCCCTTGTACCTGGTACGCGAAATCATCGGCAAGCCGGCGCCCGAGAGCCTGCTGATTGACGATCCGGCACGCGGCCGAATCAAAGACCCGGTGTGAGATAGCGGCCATGACTCAGGCGCTGCAGCCGATCGTCCTGTGCGCCGACGACTATGCCCATACGGCACCCATCAGCCGCGCCATCCTCGATCTGGCCGCGAGTGGCCGGATCTCCGCCCTCAGCTGCATGACCGCCTCCCCGCATTGGCCCGAGCATGGTCCGTGGCTGAGCGCTGTCGCCGGCAAGGTGGATATCGGCCTGCATGTGACGCTGGTGGACGAGGCCCCGCTGACGGCCATGCCGCGCACGGCACCCGGGGGCAAGCTGCCCAGCATCGGCACGCTGATCATCAAGAGCTACCTGGGTCAGCTGGCCCTGGATGAGATCGAAGCCGAAATCCGCGCCCAGGCGGCGGCCTTTCAGGCGGTCATGGGCTTTGCGCCCCACCACATCGACGGCCATCTGCATACCCATGTGTTGCCCGGCATTCGCGGACTGGTCCTGAAACTGGCCGACGAGATGGCCCCGCGCCCCTGGGTGCGCAATATCAGCGACACCCTGTCGGCCATTGCGAAACGGGGTGTGTCGGTGCCTAAGGCGGCATTCCTGTCGGCCCTCGGCAAAGGCTTCAGAGGCGCGGCGCACGCATCCCCCATGAACGCGAGTTTCAGCGGGGTATATGACTTCACACCCAGCGCGCCGGCCTATGGGACATTGTTCGAACATTTCATCGAAGGGGTCACGCCGCGCCACCTGATCCTGTGCCACCCCGGCGGGGCCAACGACGTGGCCGAACATGCTGCACTGCGGGCGGGGGAATACGCCTACCTGAAAAGCGACGCTTTTCTGGCCAGCCTTGCACGGCGGCACTTGCGCATCGGCCGATTTGCCGAGACTTTGTCATGAACGCAGCGTTGAGACGCCAGTCATGAGTCAGGCTTCGATTATTGTGCGCGACCCTATCGCCGCTTCGGCGCTCTCGACGCCTGTCGCCGTCACCACTTGGCCCCGGGCCGCGGCTTATGCCATTTTTGCCGTGCTGGCCGCCGTCATCCTGCTGACCTTCGGCGACTACGGCATTTCCTGGGACGAGTGGCTGCAGAACACCTACGGCCTCAAGCTGCTAGATTACTACACCAGCGGCCTCGAGGACGAAGCGGCCTTCGAGTTCGTCAACCTGTTCCTGTATGGCGGCTTCTTCGACATGCTCGCCGCCATACTCAATCTGGTGTCGCCGTTTGGGGAGTACGCTACCCGCCATTTGCTGGGCGGCATGATCTTCCTTGCGGGCCTGGTGGGCGGCTGGAAACTCGCGCGGCTTCTGGCCGGCGAACGCGCGGGGCTTATCGCGCTGATCTGCCTGGCGACGACGCCTCTGCTGTACGGCCACGGCTTCATCAATCCCAAAGACAGCCCGCTGGCCTGGTTCGCAATCTGGACGACCTATTTCGCCTGCCGCCTGATGGAGCCGGGCCGCCCGACGTGGAAAACCGTCGTCGGCTTCGGCGTGAGTTTGGGCCTGACCGTCGGCACGCGCGTCATCGGCGTGGTCTACATCGACTATTTCGTCGCGGTGCTCGCCATCGCCGCCGGCAGCCGCATGATCATGGGCGAGCCGTGGCAGGCGCAAGCCGCACGCATGAAGGCCAGCGCGCTTGCCGTGGGTGTCATCGTGCTGATCGCCTTCGTGGTGATGGCCTTCTTCTGGCCCTGGTCGGTGCAGGAGCCTTTGAACCTCGTCGCGGCCTTGCGCTCTTTCGCCCACTTCGCCTTCTATCCCCTGGTGCTGTGGAACGGCGAACTGATCCGCGCCGACCATATGCCGCACAGCTATTTGCCGGGCCTGATCGTGCTGCAGCTGCCCGAGTATATTCTGCTGGGGTTGGCCGCAGCGTCCATATCGGCCGTGATAGTCTGGCGCCGGCGCATCCTGACGCTGTTTGCCGAGCCACGTGCACAACAGTATCTATTTGTCGTTGCGGCTGGGACCGCTCCGATCGTCGGCTACGTGCTGTTCGATCCGACGATCTATAACGGCCTGCGTCACTTCCTGTTTGTAGTGCCACCCCTGGTGATCCTGGGCGCCATCGGACTTGACCGCCTGCTGAGCGTTGTGGAGGGCAAACACCGCACCGCCGGCCTGATCCTCGCGGGCGTGCTGGCCCTAGCCGCCCTGCGCCAGACCGTGCTGATGGCGCGGCTGCATCCCTACGAGTACGTGTCCTACAACAGCTTCGTCGGCGGCGTGGCCGGGGCGACCAACCGCTTCGAGCTTGATTACTGGGGCACGTCGCTGGCGGAATCGGCCCGGGCGCTGGGTGCGGTGATCACCAAGGACCCCAGCCTCGGATTGACCACGGGCGTGCCGGCTAAAGTTTTCGCCTGCGGCGACCGCACCTCGGCTGAAAACTTCCTGCCCCACGGCGCGGTGTGGACCGGCGTGCTGGCGGAAGCCGACTTCTATATGGGCATGACCGGCGTGCCCTGCGAAGGCTACGAAAAGCCGGGAAAGATCGTCGTCGAGATCAAGCGCCTGGGCGTCGTCATCGGCTACGTGCGCGATTTACGACATCCCTAGGGGCGCCGGCCTTAAGTGTTGCCAATGCGCGGCGGTCCGCCTTTGACGTGACCGAAGGCCTTATCCAGCACTTTGGTCGAATCCTCGGCCAGCGCGATGGCTTCGCTGATCAGCTGCAGGATCTGCATATTGTTCTGCATGACATGCAGCGCCTCGGGACGGCGGTCGTCGGCGATTTTGGTCGCCCGCGTGAGCATGTCTTTGCGAATAAGCATCAGGATGTCTTCGAGACGATAACCATCGGGCTTGTCGTCGGTGACGAGAAAATGCGTCATGGGGTCCCCCGTGTTGTGTGGTGCGGTGACGTTAGCTGAATTCCCTGAGCGTCGCCACCAGCCGTGCGACCTGGGCCGGCCAGCCCCAATCCTTCATAAAGGCGGCCCCTGCTGCGCCGCGGCGGGCGGCATCGGCGCGGTCGGTGTAGGCCTGCTCCATCTTGGCGACCAGCTCATCCACGGATGTCTCGCCCCAGCCGTCCATGTCGGGGCGCTTGAGCACCTCGCCCATGGGGATCTGCACGTCGAGGCTGTAACAGTTGTCGGGTTTGATCAGATCGAAGTGGCCGGTGTTGCGCGACAGGACCACGGGGATGCCACTCGCCATGCATTCCATGGCCACCAGATTGGTGCCGCCTTCACAGCGGTTGGGGAACACGGCCAGGTCCATCTCGCGCAGGACCGGCGGGGTCTCGGCGTTGGCGAGCTTGCCGAGATCGTGGAAAGACGTCGGCGGCAGGCCGTTCAGCCGCAGCCAGCCGCCGATATCAAGCGAGCCATCGGGCTTGATCCCGGGCACCAGTGAGACATGGTGCGAATTCGCAAAGCCCTTGGCCAGCTGCGGCCACGGATTGTGCCAGGCGGTGACGAGCAAGGCGTCGCTATGGCTTTTGTGGAAGCGCTTGAAGGCGGCGACCACCAGGTCCTGGCCCTTGCGGTACTCGAGCTTGCCGCCGGAGAAGATGGTGAAGCGATCGCCGAAGCGGCCCTTCTTGGGACCCGGGCGAAACAGGTCAAGATCGACGCCCTGCAAACACGTGCGCACGTTGGCGACGCCGTGTTGGGCCATGACATCGGCATTCCAGGTGGAGCCGGCGACAATCAGATCGAAGCGGCTTTTGGCATCGGCGAGGTTTTTGGGCGGGATGACCGCACTTTCGAAGAAGGGCACACCGACATGGGGCCGCCCCCGCGTTCCGCCCAGGTAATCGGCGAATTCCAGACCGTTGCCGAGCGCTATCAGCATGGGAAAGTCGAGCACAAGTCCGCCGCGAGAAGCTGCCTCGCGCCAGCTGTTGATCTTGAGGATCGCGGGCCTTAGCAGATCGATGTTGGCCTGCGGCAGGCGCATCTCGGGATCGACGATGAACATCGCGGGCTCGATGCCTTGCCGCGCCAGTTCGACCGCAAGGCTTGAGCCATATGTGCCCCAGCCCGTGGCCATGCCGACCGCCCAGCCAATACCCACCTGTGAAAAATCGCCCGCCATCGCGCCTTACCTGATTTGGGAAACCCGATCTGCGATAGCATGGCCGGGTATTTCTTGCGAGGACTCGCTTGGGCGGCGCAGTGCTGCTTTGCAAAAAGGTAGGCTCTGACGCGGACCCCTTCTCATTTATAGTCGGGCAAGTGCAGAGGGGAGCAAGCATGAAATCCATCTGGTTCAAACCGCACAGCCTGAGCGACGTCGAAAAACTGCGGCCCCATACCCTGGTCGAAGTGCTCGACATCACCTTCGCCGAGATCGGCCCTGATTACGTCGTCGGCCGCATGCCGGTGAACGCGCGGGTCTTCCAGCCCTACGGCGTGCTGCATGGCGGGGCCTCGGTGGTTCTGGCCGAGACCTTGGGCAGCGTCGCCGCCGCTATGGTCCTCGACGAGACCAAGCAATATTGCGTGGGCCAGGAGATCAACGCCAATCACCTGCGCAGCCTGACCAGTGGGTTCCTGACCGGCACGGCGCGGCCATTCCATATTGGGGCGACGAGTCATGTCTGGGGCATCGAGATGCGCGGCGACGACGGCAAGCTTGTCTGCGTCTCGCGCCTTACCGTTGCCATCCGCGACCGCAGGGCCTAAAGCCGCCGCAATCGCGCAGAAATTCGCTGCGAATACGCGTTCTACGATCTGTTCCCGCGTAGAATCCCTGCAGCTTCTATTTATTTCCCGCTCGGGCGTAGGGCAAAAAGAACATCCGTGCAAAGCAGTGCGTTGTACGGGTTATGAAAAGCACACAGAGGTATCAAAGATTTTATCCGGCCGGCGTGGCTCTGGTCGCGCTGTTGGCGGGAGTCCTGGTATTCAAAGTTGCCGTGGATATGCGCGCCGTCCAGAAAGACGCATCGCAGACCACCCAGCAATCAAATGCTGTCGCTCCGGCGAAAGTTGTTACTGCGAAGGTTACTGAGGCGGACCTCCTGCCGGGATTGATTGGCGCAGAGATGCTGAAGGTGGCACCCGAGGAGGCAGTCGCCCGCCTTTACGCGCAATTCAATAACGCGCCCCTGTGGATGAATGCCGCCGACGGCGCGCGCCGCCAGAAGGACCTGGCGCAGGTCTTGGCCATGGCCGTTGCCCAGGGCATTGAAAGCCAGCGCCTTGGCAACCTGCTGCTGGCCGCCAGCGAACGCGATATCGCGCCCGAAACCGCCGCCCGCGCCGACATCGACCTCACCCGCGAGGCGCTGCGTCTTGTGAGTGCCTTGCGCCTCGGTGCTGTTGCTCGCGAGAAGCTGGGCGAGAGCTGGATCATGCCGGTAGAGACCTATGATCCGGTTGCCGGTGTGGCAGACGCGCTGAAAAGCAAAGGCGGGCTCAGGGAATACATCGCGACACTGGCCCCCAGCGATCCGCAGTACAAATACCTGGTGGGCGCGCTGCAGACCTATCGCGATATCGTCGAACAGGGCGGCTGGGCGCAGATTTCGGGTGACGAGGAAATGCTGCTCGACATGACCGACCCGCGCACGCCGCAACTGCAGGCACGCCTGGTGGCCGAGGGTTATCTGCACGGCGACACGCCCGCCGATACCGTGCTGCTGACCGAAGCGATCAAGCAGTTCCAGCAGCGCAATGGACTGGAACCCGACGGTCGCGTCGGTAAAGGCACGCTGGCGGCCTTGAACGTGCCGGCCGATGTGCGCACCGCACAGATCGCCGCCAATCTTGAGCGCTGGCGCCACACGCCCCGTGACCGCGGCGAGAGTTTCATCGCGGTGAATACGGCAGCGACCTTTCTTGATGTCATGGTCAAAGGCAAATCGACGCTGCATCTGAATGTGGTCAGCGGCGACAAGCGCCACGCGACGCCGATCATAACGGCGAAGATCACGGCCGTGACGTTTAACCCACGCTGGGAAATTCCGCCGTCGATTGCGACGAAAGAGATCCTGCCCAAGCTGCAGAAGAATCCGAACTATCTCGCCGAAAACAATATCGTGGTGGTTGGCGCCACCGACGATCCGCACGGCCAGAACATCGATTGGTCGCAATATTCGGCCCGGACCCTCGGCATGCGCTTCCGCCAGTTGGCGGGCGATGACAACTCGCTGGGCCTAATGAAGTTCCAGATGAGCAATCCGCAGAACATCTATCTGCACGACACCCCGTCGCGCGGCGCCTTTGTCAAATACGAACGCCACCTCAGTCACGGCTGCGTGCGCGTCGATCAGCCGACGACATTGGCTGAACACGTGCTACTGCAAACGCCGGGCTGGAGCGAAGCGCGCCTGAAGGAAGAAATCGCGAAAGGTGTGACGCGCAGCATCGCTGTTGCGCAACCACTGCCTGTTTACATCTCCTACTGGACGGCGTTTTCCGAAGACGGTGCGGTCAACTTTCGCAACGACGTTTACGACCGCGACGCGCCGCTAGCCGAGGCTTTGGCTTTTGCGCCGCGCCGATTGCCGGCTAAACAGAGCGTCACCCCAAATTAAGTGTATCTTGAGTTGCAGCCTGCATCGCGCGCTTGCGATGCGGGCATGATTACAGAAAATCTCTTTCCGCGCTGGGATCATTTCTTGATGCCGTGGAATCGCGCTGCTACAGATTCCGGGCATGGGGACGTCAACTGTATCCACATCTCGGCTGGTTCTGTCGCGGCGCGCCTTTCTCGGCGCGAGCGCTGCTGGCCTTGGAACGCTGGCACTCAGGCCTGCGCACGCTGCCCTGCCTGATGCGCGCCGCGGCCTGGCGCTGATCAACCTGCACACCGGCGAGAAATTTAAATCCGAATATTTTTGCGACGGCTGCTATCAGCCTGAGGCGCTCGCCGGTATCGCCCATGTGCTGCGCGACCACCGCAACGGAGCGGTACATCCCATCGACACCAAACTGCTCGACGTGCTGAACCAATTGCACAATCGCCTCGACGTCAAAACGCCGTTCCATGTCATCTCCGGCTATCGGTCGCCCGAGAGCAACGCCAAAATGGCCGAGGCGAGCCATGGCGTCGCAAAACAAAGTCTGCACATGCAGGGCATGGCCATCGACATCCGCGTGCCCGGCGTGGATCTCAAGACTCTGCAGAAGTCTGCCAAAGCCATGGGCGCCGGCGGGGTCGGCTATTACGCCGAGTCCAACTTCGTGCACCTCGATGTCGGCCGCGTCCGTTACTGGTAACGGTTAACGGCACCGCCCGCTATTCACCCCTGGGTACATTCCCGGGTCCTTTCTGGAAGCTTTGTAATTCGCGCGACGCGCTTTCGGCTGCCCTAACCCTTGCGGGCTCAAGGCTGCGGTTACATCATGTTACAAGAGAGTCGCACTTTAGTTACAATTCGCAGCGGCCCTCGCCAACCCTTTCGCAAATGGTGTTCTCATGCGTGTGCTTATTGTCGAAGACGATCCGATGCTGGGCTCCGCCCTTAACCGCGGCATCGGTCAGGCGGGCTATAGCCCCACCCTGGCGGCCTCCGGGGAAAGCGGCCTGGAATTGGCTCGCGACAAACCCTTCGACGTCGTGATCCTCGATATGAATCTGCCCAAGATGTCGGGCGCCGAGCTTCTGAAGGCGCTACGCAGCGAACCCCAGACGCAGAATCTTCCCGTCGTCGTGCTGACCGCCATGGACGCGACAGCGCAGAAAGTGAAAACGCTGGATTCCGGCGCCGACGACTACATGATCAAGCCATTCGACTTCGACGAACTGCTCGCGCGCCTGCGCTCGGTGGCGCGTCGCACGCAGGCAAACACCAGCGGCATCCTGCAGTGCGGCGACATCGAACTCGACCTCGATGCCAAAGTTGTGCGCAAAGGCGGCGTGGTCAATGTGCTGACCGCCAAAGAGCTGAAGGTCCTGGCCCTCCTGCTCGAGCGCAAGAACAAGATCGTCAGCAAATCGCAGATCGAAACCCAACTGTACGGCTACGACGAAGAGATCGAAAGCAACACGGTGGAAGTGACGATCTATTCGTTGCGCAAGAAGCTGGGCAAAGACTTCGTTCAGACCGTGCGCGGTGTAGGTTACCTGGTCAAGCAGTGAAGCGTCTCTCGCTGCGGCGGCGTCTGTTTGTACTCATCGCCGCACTGACCATCGCTGCCGTCTTCGGCGTCCAGGTGATCGTCATCCGGGGCGCCGAAAAGGAGATCTCGGAGGAATACAACGCCAAGCTCATCTCCGACGCCGAGATTCTGTGGGACAGAATACGGGAGAGCGACGTCGGGTTGAGCGGCGATGAGGTCACGGAGACCGAGGTCGATCTGCAGTCCCTCGTCGCCGAACTGCCGGCCGAGGACCGCTCGAAGATCCTCGACTACGCCGACACCCGCGCCTTCCGCATCTGGCTTAACAACAAGCTCGTCAACCGCTCCAAGAACGCGCCCAATGAAAACGTTGGGCCGGTCGGGCGTGGATTCAACGATATTGTCGTCAATGAAGCCCCGTGGCGGGTGTATTCGCTGCAGAACCCGACGCACGAGCTGATCTTTGAGGTCTGGGAAAACCTAGCGGGGCGCGACCGGCTGCGGCGCGAGATGCTGCTGGGCGCCGCCGGACCTATGATCGGCCTTGCCGCCGTGCTGCTGGCGGCCCTTTTTCTCAGCATCGACATCGGCCTGGCCGAACTGACGCGCGCGGTCGATGCCATTGACCAGCGCTCAGAGGACGACCTTTCACCGATTGATGTCGCCGACGTGCCCTATGAGCTGACGCCGGTGTTTGACGCCTTGAACGGCCTGCTGGAAAAGCTGCGCCGCGCCATCGCCCTGGAACGCGATTTTGTCGACAACGCCGCCCATGAGCTCAGGACCCCGCTGACGGTCCTGAAGCTGCAAAGCCAGTTGGCGGCCCGTGCCGGCGAACAGGAGCGACGCGAGGCCATCGACGCCCTGCAGCTGGGCATCTCGCGGGCGATCACGGTGGTGGAACAGTTATTGATGTTGGCTCGTTTGGGAACTCAGGATGCACCGGTCGAGCGCGTGAACCTGTTCAACCTGGCGCAAACCTCCATCGCCGTGAACAGCACGCTGCCCATCGGAAAGAATATTACGCTCGGGCTCGAAGGTGATGAGAACCTGACGGCGTCCACCAACGGCAAGCTGGCGGCCATTCTGATCGGCGTCTTACTGGATAACGCATTCAAATACACACCGGCCGCCGGCTCCGTAACGGTGCGGGTGGTGAAAGAGGAGACCCCGACCATCATCATCGACGACAGCGGCCCGGGCGTTCCCGCCGACAAGCGCGAAAAGGTCTTTGACCGGTTTTATCGGCTGGCCGGCGCCATCACGCCCGGCAGCGGACTGGGATTGGCCATCGCCAAACAAATCGCCGAACGGCTGGGGATCACGATCTCTCTGGCGGACCCGCCCGGCGGACGGGGATTGCGGGTGCTATTGCAGTTTCCTTTAGCCTTTTCCGCCGAAGGCTGATGTTCAAGGCCACCATATGGCGTATGCTTGCCGCAGACTGTAGGACGGGCCACCGCGCGCCCGGAAAAGGGACCTGATGATTCTTTTTTCGCCTAATATGTTGTGGTTGTTGGCTATTTTGCCGCTGATGGTACTGAGTTATGTGGCTCTGTTACGTCGGCGAAACAAGAACGCGCTGCGGTATGCCAATTTAGGCCTACTAAAGTCTGCCATCGGCCCCGGCCAGAAGATCCGCCGCCACGTGCCGCCGGCATTGTTCCTGGCGGCCCTCGGCGTGGCGATTTTCTCCATCGCCCGGCCCGCCGCCGTCGTCACCCTGCCGTCGCAGCGCGAGACCATCATCCTGGCTATGGATGTCTCCGGCAGCATGCGCGCAACCGACATGGAGCCCCAGCGTATTTCGGCCGCGCAATCCGCCGCCATCGATTTTGTCAAGGAACTGCCGATCAGCGCCCGCATCGGCGTGGTGGCGTTCTCCTCTAACGCCATGACCGTGCAGCGGCCCACCGACAATCAGGACGATGTGATTGCCGCCATCTCGCGCCTTGCTCCGCAGCGCTATACCGCCATGGGCAGCGGCATGCTGACGGCCCTGCGTAATATTTTCGAGCAGGAGAAGTTCGACGAAGAGGAGGACGCCCGTAACGGCCGCGGCCGCGGCGCGGCCCTCGGCGAAGCCGCACCCGAACAGGACTTTAAGCCGGTGGCCGCGGGGTCTTACACCTCGGCGGTGATCATCCTCTTGACCGACGGCCAGACCAACATGGGCGCCGATCCGATCCGCGCGGCCAAGGCTGCGGCCGATCGCGGCGTGCGCGTGTTCACCGTCGGTTTCGGTTCGGAGAAAGGCGGCATCATCGAGTTCGAAGGCCGCTCGACCCACGTTAAGCTTGACGAGTACACGTTGAAGAAAGTCGCCGACATCACCCACGCGGCCTATTACCGTGCCGGCAATCAGCAGGAACTGAACAACGTCTATAAAACGCTGACCAAGACGCTGGTGCTGGAAAAGCACGAGACAGAACTGACCGGCGTGATCGCCGGCCTCGCCGCTCTGTTGGTCGTGGTGGCCGCCGTGTTCTCGCTGATGTGGACTAACCGGCTGGTTTAGGCGCCACTTTCGGCCACAGCATATTCAGCGCCACGCCGCCCACGATGAACAGCGTCGCGGCAATCTTCCACAGCGGCAGCGGCTCGCCCAGCCACCAGATCGCCGTGGCGAGGCCCGACACAGGCACCAGAAGCGCCAGAGGCGCGATAGTGGCCGCCGGGTGGCGCGTCAACAGCCAGCCCCAGCAGGCGTAGCCGAACATGGTGTTGCCAACCGACTGCCACAACACGCCGGCCCAGCCATAAACGTCGGCCTCGGTGACGGCGGTGGTGATAGCCGTGGGGCCTTCGATCAGCAGTGACAACAGCAAGAGTACCGGAGTTGAGAACAGGCTCGCCCAGATCACGTAGGACAGCATGTTGACCCGTCCGCTTTGTCGCGCCACGACATTGCCGCCGGCCCAACTGAGGGCGGCCAGCAGCGTCATGCCAAGTCCAAGGAGCGTGGTGGTGCGGTCGGTATGCCAGGCGATGATGCCGATCCCGGCGCCAGCAAAGAGCAGCGCCACCCATTGCAGGCGCTGCACGCTTTCGCGCTCGATCCAGACGGACAACACAATGGTAAAGAAGACCTGCGACTGCATCACCACCGAGGCGAGCCCCGGCGCAATTTGGCCGTTGAGGGCCTCGTACAGCAGCCCGAACTGACAGACGCCGATCAACGCGCCGTAGGCGGCCAGATGCCACCAGGGCACGGCTGGACGCTTGAAGAAGAACACCGCCGGCAACAGCGCGAAGGCGAAGCGCAGGGTGCCCAGCAGCAGCGGCGGGAACTGCACTAACGCCTGTTTGATGACGACGAAGTTTGTTCCCCACACAGTCACGACGGCAACGGCAAGCAGGAAGTGCAGCCACGGCAAACCAGGCTTCATCTCAGCCGAGTGTTTTGCAGACGTCGGCGACGATCTCGTAGGACCTGCGGCGCGCGGCATGGTCGTAGATCGCCGAGGTGACCATGACCTCATCGGCGCCGGTCTTTTGCATGAAGTTGCCGAGGTCGCGACGTACGGTCTCGGGCGAGCCGACGATGGCATAGGCCAGCATGTGCGAGGCCTGGGCCTTCTCGGACGGCGACCAGAAGCTGTCGATGTCGTCGAGCGGCGGCGGCAACTGGCCGCGGGTGCCGCGAAACAGCGCGGCAAAACTTTGCTGGATCGAGGTGAACAAGCGCTTCGCTTCGGCGTCGGTCTCGGCGGCGACAATGTTGGCGCCGACCATGATGTGCGGCTTTTGCAGCTGGCGCGAAGGCTTGAAGCCATCGCGGTAGAATTTCAAAGCCTGGAACAAGGAGTCCGGCGCGAAGTGCGAGGCGAAGGCATAGGGCAGGCCCAGTACGGCCGCCAGCTGCGCGCCGAACACGCTGGAGCCGAGTATCCAGATTGGTACGTTGCTGTTGCCGCCGGGAACCGCCTGCACCGCCTGGCCCGCTTGGACAGGTCCGAGCAGGGCCTGCAGCTCGACGACATCTTGGGGAAACGTATCGGCGGTCGAGTTGTCACGGCGTAAGGCACGCAAAGTGCGCTGATCGGTGCCCGGGGCACGGCCAAGGCCGAGATCGATGCGGCCGGGATACAGCGCCTCCAGCGTGCCGAACTGCTCGGCGATCACCAGCGGCGAATGGTTGGGCAGCATGATGCCACCGGAGCCCACACGAATGGTCGACGTGCCCGCCGCTACGTGGCTGATCACCAGCGAGGTCGCCGCACTGGCAATACCGGTCATGTTGTGATGTTCGGCCAGCCAGTAGCGGGTGTAGCCCAGGCGTTCGGCCAGCTGTGCGAGGTCACGCGTATTACGCAGCGCGTCGCCGGCACTGGAGCCTTGAATGATGTGCGTGAGATCAAGAACCGAAAAGGCGACCATAAATACCGCTTAGGCGAGACAACCGAGGAAAAGCCCGGCGGCGACGATGGCCGCGCCAGTGCGTCTTACCACGGGAGCGGTGCGCGCGGTTTGCGTTGCTGCGATGGCTGCCATGACGAGATTGAAGCCGACCTTCCTCACTTAATCTCGCCCGGATAGACGATGTAGAAATTGCCTTTGTTGGGCATTTTCACCTTGGGCAGGCTTTTCGCGTCGATAACGGTCTTGGCGCTGATGATGCCGTTGAGATTGAGGATATAGGCCGAGACGGCATAGATCTCGCCGGGCTTCAGGGTTTGCGGCTCCGTCAGCGGCATGGCGCGGCGGATGTAGTCGAACAGCGTGGTGGCATAGGGCCAGTAGCTGCCGACGGTTTTGACAGGCGCCACATCACCGCCCAAGGTGCCCTGCCCGCCGACAAGTTTGTCGGCCGGCTGGCCGACGCCCTTTTCGCCGTGGCAGCCCTGGCATTTGGCGATGAAGACCTCTTCGCCGGCTTTGACCGTACCGCGACCGGGCGGCAAACCGACACCATCGGCGCCGATGCTCAAATCCCAGGCCGCAGCTTCCTTTTCAGTGATGGGCTGACCCAGCTGCGGACTTTCTGCAGCCATGGCCGCACCGGCAAACGCGGCCGCGAGAATGAAACTACGCGTAAACATGCTTCACCTCGCCGCTGGCGGCCACACCCCAGCTGGTGATGAGATTGCAATGGTACTGGAAGCGCGATCCGCGCGCGCCAATCTGCTGCTCGCGCGTGGGCTGGACGTAGCCGGTTTCGTCGATGGCGCGGCTTTGCAGGACAGCGGGGCCGCCGTTCCAGCGCCAGGGAATCCTGAACCGCGTGATGGCCTTGGACATCACGGGCTCGGACAATGCAGCCGGCGCCCAGCTTTTGCCGCCATCGGCGCTGACTTCGACTTTGGCGATCTTGCCGTTGCCCGACCAGGCGATGCCGGAGATTTCATAGAGGCCCGGCGCGGTCATGTTCACGCCCGGCGACGGCTTGGTGATCACCGACTTGGCATCGAGCGGGAAGTTGAACTGTGCGACCTTGCCTTCCTTCAGCAACAGCGAATATTTCGAAGTCTCATCCTTGGTCATGGCGGGCTCGGCCAGCAGCTTGATACGCCGCAGCCATTTGACATTCATGTTGCCCTGCCAGCCCGGCAGCAGAAGACGCATGGGATAACCATTGGCAGGCCGGATACGCTCGCCGTTCTGATAAAGCGCAACCAGCGCGTCATCGAGTGCCTTGGCCAAGGGCACCGAGCGGCTCATGGTGGCAGCATCGGCGCCTTCGGCGACCAGCCACTTGGCCTTGGGATCGACGCCCGCTTCCTCAAGCAACATCGCCAGCGGCACGCCGGTCCATTCGGCGCAAGAGACTAGGCCATGCAGCGATTGCGCTGTGCCGTCGGCAGCGGTCGGGGCAAGCATGCCGCCGCTGTTGCCTGCGCATTCGACGAAAGAGATGCGCGAGGTCATCGGGTAGCGCGACAAAGCATCGAGCGTGAAGGTCAGCGGACGTTTCACCAACCCGTGGATCAGCAGTCGGTGACCAGCGGGGTCGATATCGGGCACGCCGTTGTGGCTGCGTTCGTAGTGCACGCCGTTGGGCGTGATCATGCCGTCGAGGTATTGCAGCGGACTGCGCACACTGCCTGGACCGACGTTATTGTAGGGGTTCGAAGGCATTGGACCGCGCACCACCTTGCCCTCGTATTTCGAGGGCTGGGTGTAGCCTTGGACCCAGGCGCCGGGCGTCGTCGTCCAACTGGGAACCACAAGCGTTTCCGCTTCCACCGGCTTGCTGTAGCCGGCCAGACCAGCTGCGGCACCCAGCGCGCCGAGCAGTCCGCCGCCTTGGCGCAAAAACACACGACGGTCCAAGAGGCCGTTGCCTGCCACCTGCTCAGCGTCAAAGTTTTCAGATTCGGTTTTGTCGGACATGCGAGGCCCTCCCACAGGCATTTCACGTCCGTAACTGTAACACGGCGTATGGGGTCCTGCCCCGGCTAAAAACGCAATCTTGCCATGGCTAAATGGCGTTGCGGCGATCGTCGGGCGGAACCAGGATATTGGCATCGATCTCGCCAATGGTGGTCACGCCGGTCAGCGCCATGGCGACGCGAATTTCGGCCTGTATGAGCTGGAGGATATGCGACACCCCTGCCCCGCCGCCGCCCGCCAGGGCATAGGCCCACGCACGTCCCAGCAACACGGCCTTGGCACCCAGGGCCAACATGCGCACCACGTCGAGGCCAGAGCGCACCCCGCCGTCGGCCAGCACGGTGAGCTTGTCGCCCACGGCATTGGCGATGGACGGCAGAGCGCGGGCGGTCGAGGGTACACCGTCGAGCTGACGGCCGCCGTGATTGGAGACGACGATGCCGTCGGCACCGACGGAAGCGGCCAGGCGCGCATCCTCATCATCTAGGATGCCTTTGATGATGAGCGGACCGTCCCAGATCTCCCGGATGAAATCCAGGTCCTTCCAGGTGACGCTGCCGTCGAAGTTGTTACGCATCCAGGCAAAGAAGTCGTCGAGGCCGCTGTCCTTGCCTAAGACGGGTGCAACGTTGCCCAGGCTGTGGGGCCGACCGTTGATGCCGACTTCCCAGGCCCAGCCCGGACGGCGCATGGCCTGCCATGTGCGCCGAATTGAGCCCTTGATGCCGGGCGAGCCGGCAAGGCCGGAACGGTTGTCGCGATAGCGGGTGCCCGGCACCGGCATATCGACGGTGAAGAACAGCGCCGCCACGCGCTTTTCTTTGGCAAGTTCCAGCAGGCTGCGCATGAAGCCGCGGTCGCGGATCATATATAACTGATACCAGATGGGTTGCTTCACCGCGTCGGCGACTTCAGCAAGACCGCAGACGCCGACCGTCGAGAGGCAGAACTGAATGCCGGCGGCATGGGCGGCCTTGGCCGCCTGGATCTCGCCGCGCCGGGCCGCGATGCCGGCCAGACCAATGGGTCCAAGGGCCACTGGCAGCGCCATCTTCTGGCCGAACAGCGTGGTCGACAGGTCAAGCGTCGAGATGTCGCGCAGGATGCGCTGACGCAAGGCGACGATCTCGAGGTCTGCGGTGCTGCGGCGCAAGGTCGCCTCAGCATAGGAGCCGCCGTCAAAGTACTCGAAGAGAAAATGCGGCAGCCTCTTTTTTGCCAGGGCGCGGTAGTCGATGACCGATACGGGTTTCACGATAAAGTCCTTACTGCGGCGTGATCGCGAGGTTGCTCCAGGGGAAGATATCGACGCTGAGGACTTTCTCGGTGCCGTCGAATAAGGCCGCCAGGCGCCCGCCGCCGATCTTGTAGCGGAACTCCTTGACGCGGTCGGTGACATCGATGGTGGCGTTGCGGGCGATGTTGATGCTGTTGTCGATGCGGGCCACTTGCACGATCTTGGGATCGGCGGCCGAGACATAGGTGGTATCGCGCTTGTTGCGCTGAGCGGGCACACGCTCGTATTTCACAAAGGTCTCGACGTGTTCGCCGCCGGCTGCACTGAACTGCCAGGTCTGCTCTTCGACGATGCCCGCGCCCTTGCCGGCGGCGGTCGCGCGATTCATCTTGTGGTCGGTGGCCTGCATGTAAACGCCGAAGGGGCCCGGCACATCTTTCGCATCTGCGGACAGGCCGGCGATAACCATTTGGGCCGCAGCGCCCGAGGCCGTTTTTTTGACCGGCACGGTGAGATAGACAATCTGATTGGCGCCCGCCCCGATTACTTTGCCGTCGGGGCCGTTGACACTCACCCGATCAATAAAGATCACGCGCACGTTGCAGTCCTTGGCGGCCCCACTCGTGGCTATGGTGACGTCCCAGCCGGCTGGAATAAACTTCTGTAGGGCGGCGTCGGGCACATGGAAGTCGAGCTGAAATCGGCTTTCAATGCTCTCTTCGGTGACGGTTTGTGCGTTAACGGCCGAGTTTGCCAGAACCGCGGCAAAGCCCATTCCCAACACGGCCCGTATCTTGTTCATCCCAATCTCCCCTGGCGTCAGGGGGCATAGTTTAGAGGGATTTAGGAAGCAGAGAAAGGCGCTGGAAAGGCAGCACTTTAGCTGGCTTTGACCCGCGGGGGCTTGGCGACCTTGAGTTGGTCGCGCACGGCGGGGTTGACGTCGATGGTTCCGTTGACGGCGATGGCTTCCTGATTGGCCTCGATGGCCTTTAGATCATAGAGGTAATTGACCATGAAGCCGTGGGCCTGCTTCAGGCCGCGGCCCGACACGTCGCCCAGCCAGTTGATGCGGTTGAGGCGGGCACCGTTGCTCATGTGGAAGCGCTGCACGGGGTCAGCGGGCAGGCCGTTCTCGTCCTTGGCCTGCAGGAGAAACCGGGCCGCCGCCGACACCAGCAGCGGACGGACGGCTTCTGAGGTTTCGGGCGTCTTGCTCCAGCCTTCGAAATCGAGGGTCTGCAGCGACCGCGCTTCCTCGGGACTTATAATCCCCTCGGCCGAGGCCTTGCGTTCGCGCGCCAGCCAGCCGGCGAAGCCCGGCAGCGGCGACAGCGTGACAAAGGTGTCGAGGTTCGGCAACTCGCGGCGCAGCACTTCGACCACCTGCTTGATCAGGAAGTTGCCGAACGGGATGCCGCGCAGGCCGATATTGCAGTTGGAGATGGAGTAGAACACCGCCGTGCGCGCCTCGTTGGCGCGGATGACCTGGCTCTTGCCGGTCAGCACGCTTTCGATGGTTGCCGGGATCTCGAGCGTGAGGGCCACTTCGATGAAAATCAGCGGCTCTTCGGGCATCTGCGGATGGAAGAAGGCAAAGCAGCGCCGGTCTTCAGGGTCGATGCGGCTTTGCAGGTCGCTCCAGTCCTTGATGTCGTGCACGGCTTCGTACTGGATGATCTTGGCCAGCACCTGGGCGGGCGACGACCAGTCGACCTGCTTGAGCACCAGAAAGCCGCGGTTGAACCAGGAGCGGAAAATGTGGGCGAAATCGGAATCCAGCTGGCTGAACTTGGGCAGCTTGCTCTTCAGGCGGATGGCGTCGGCGCGCATTTGCACGATCTTGAAGGTGCCGTTAGGCACAAAGTTGAGCAGACGGATCAATCTTTGCCGGCGCGGCTCCACCGCCGCCTGCAACTCACGGAAAGCTAGGTCGTCCGGCGAAGCCTGGTAAGCCAGGATGGCGCGGTCGAGGCGCGCCGGATCGGGGCCAAAGCGCTCGGCGAGCGCATTGAGGAAGCGGCAGCGGTCGTCTTCGGAGAAAGACTGATAGGTGTCGAGAATCTGCCCGACCAGCTTGATGCCGGCATTTTCCTCTTTGCGCGCGAGCAGCGTCTCGCACAGCGCTACAAGGTCCACGTCCGGCTTCTTGGCAACCGGCGCGGGTAACCTGGCCGCTGCCGACGTCTCGGGACGCACGACATCGAGCGCAGACCGCACCTGCTCCCAGATCTTCAGAAGGCCGGACGGAAGAGTAACGCTCATGTTCATCAGCTATGGTCCAAGATACGTGCGAGCGCAAGCGGCACTGAGTCATGGCTAAGTGCGCATCCTAAAGCCGTCAACTAACAAGCGATTTAACGCTCTAGAATCATTCCAAGTGTCACTATCGCGCCACTATGCGCTAGTGAAGTTTAGAAGACGCCATCCAGAACATCGGCACGCGTGCAGTGCATCATGTAAATTTGCGATGTGCTTGATCAGCGATGCTGCAGTTGCGTTATAGCCGCTGCCTCTTCATCGTCAAAAAAACCTGAACTCTCCGGGACTTCCGAGCAATTAATTCTGAATTTAATTGCTCCGTCCGTACCTACACATTAGGGCTTGAGCGGGGAGTTACACGTGAAAGGCGACACGGCTTCGTGCCGCTCGCGAGGCGGGATTTCAAATCATCGGCGCATCTCGGCGGTCGCCTTGCGAGCCTTGTGGAGGGGCTCGCGCGGGCGCCGGCGATTCTCGGGCGTCGCGTGTAATTATATTTATATATCAAATACTTACGTCAAGTAAACCGTTCAACCGTTTATAGGGAGTGATGTTATGGGATCGATTGGTACTTTGACTGAGCGCCGCGCGATGACCTTTCAGACGCGCGCACTTTGCACGGTCAGCGCTTTGGCGCTGACGACCTACGCCGCACTCGGCGCACATGCTGCTTTTGCGCAGGATCAAAACGCACAGACCGAGCTTGAGGAAGTCACCGTCACCGGTTCGCGCATCGTGCGCGACGGCTACCAGGCCCCGACCCCGCTGTCCGTAATTGATTCCGCGGCGCTGGAATCCACCTCGGCCTCAAACGTCGCTGAGTTCGTCAACACCATGCCGGTCTTCTCCGGCAGCCAGATGCCAAATACCGCCCAAGGCAGCGTCAGCGCCGGCACCTCGGGCGTCAACTCCCTCAACCTGCGCAACCTGGGTGCGACGCGCTCGCTGGTCCTGATCGACGGCCAGCGTTCGGTCGGCTCGCTGACCACGGGCGTGGTGGATATCAACACTTTCCCGCAACAGCTGATCCAGCGCGTGGAAGTGGTGACCGGCGGCGCATCGGCCGTCTACGGCTCGGACGCCGTGTCCGGCGTCGTCAACTTCATCATCGACAAGCAATTCACTGGCGTGAAGGGAGAAGTCTCGGGCGGCGTGACCTCCTACGGCGACGACAAAAACTACAAGATCGGCTTGTCGGCGGGCTTCGGCTTTGGCGGCGGACGCGGTCACGTGCTGCTGTCGGGCGAACAGGTCGACCGCTCGGGCATCCTGGATGACGGCGACCGCGCCTGGAACGAAGTGGGCTGGGGCATTATGACCAACCCGCTGTACGGCAACCCTACGGCGGCGTGCCCCGCCTGCTCGACGTCGGTGCCGCAGCGCCTGCTGCTCCCGTCGGTGAGCGAAAGCAACGCAGCCCCTGGCGGCATCATCGTCTCCGGCCCCTTGAAGGGCACTGCATTCGGCCCGGGCGGCGTGCCGTTCCAGCTTAACTATGGGTCCATTGTGCTCGACCCCAAGATGTCGGGCGGAGACTGGAAATTCACTGAATCGCGCCAGAATCACGGCAACTCGCTGTCGCCGTCTGAATCGCGCCAGAACGCCTTTATGCGCGTGGCTTACGACATCACCGACAGCATCAACATCTTTGCTTCGGCCGGCTGGGCCCGTGAGAAGCCCTATACCCGTTCGTTCACCCAGTTCCAGCTCGGCAACGCCGGCACCATCAAGGCCGACAACGCCTTCATTCCGGCCGAACTACGCGCACGCATGACCGCGCTCGGCCTGACCACCTTCGCGCTGGGCAGTATGAACTACGACTTGCCCATCGTCGCCGTCAGCAACGACCGCAAGGTCAACCGCTATGTCGTCGGGGGCAACGGCAAGTTCGATGCCTTCGGCACCGGCTGGTCGTGGGATGCCTACTTCCAGAACGGCGTGTCGCGCAGCAACATCAATGCCATCGGCGTGGCCTCGAAATCGCGCTTTGCCCTGGCCATCGACGCGGTGCGTAACGCCAACGGCCAGATCGTCTGCCGCTCGACGCTCACCAACCCCAATAACGGTTGCGTGCCGTGGAACGAAATGGGCATCGGCGTGAATACCGACGCGGCCCGCGCTTACCTGACCGGCACTGCGCATATCAACCAGAAGCTCACCCAGAACGTCTGGGCGGGATCCGTTACGGGCGAGCCCTTCTCCAACTGGGCGGGCCCGGTCTCCATCGCGCTCAGCGCCGAACACCGCTCGGAGAAGTCCACGGGAGTCAACGACCCAGTGTCCCAGGCTGTTGACTGGTTCGCCGGCAACTATCTACCCGTCATCGGCGGCGTGACCGTCACCGAGGGCGCGTTGGAAACCGTGGTGCCAATCGCCAAGGGTCAGCCCTGGGCCGACAGCTGGGACCTGAACGCCGCCGTGCGCGCGACCGACTACTCGACCGCGGGTTACGTCACCACCTGGAAGATCGGCACCACCTATACGCCGATCCCGGATATCAAACTGCGCGTAACGCGTTCGCGCGATATCCGCGCGCCCAATCTGCAGGAGCTGTTTGCAGGCGGCACGTCCAACCAGGTGACCGTGTTCGACGCCTTCACCAACACCTCGCCGCTGGTGCGCGGCGTGGTGACCGGCAATACCAAGCTGAAGCCTGAGAAGGCCGATACGACGGGTATCGGTGTCGTGCTGCAGCCGTCATTCCTGTCGGGCTTCAGCGCTTCGGTGGACTACTGGAACATCGATATCAAAGGTTCCATCGGCACCATCGGCGCCCAGGGCGTGTTCGACCTTTGCGTCCAAGGCGCGCAGCAGTTCTGTCAGGCCATCACCCGCGTCAACGGCGTTGCCACGGGCTACCTGGCGGCCCCCTTCAACCTGTCCGTCCAGAAAGCCCGCGGTCTAGACCTCGAGGCCAGCTACCGCATGCCGGTGTCCGACCTGGTCTCCGGTTGGGCCGGCGACGTCTCGCTGCACGGCAACGCCACGCACTACATGAAAAACTTTACCGACAACGGCATCAACAAGCCGACCGATACCGCCGGCCAAAACACCAGCGGCGGCCCGCCGAGCTGGCGTATGTCGGCGACGCTGGCCTACGACAACAACCCGATCAAGGCCTCGTTGACGGCGCGCGCCATCAGCGGCGGCACTTACGACAACAGCTACATCACCTGCACCAGCGGCTGCCCGGTGTCGACAGTGGACAACACCACCATCAACATCAACCATATGGCCGGCGCATTCTATCTCGACACGTCGCTGAGCTATAAATTCGGCATCAGCGAAAGTGCCGAGGGCGAAGCCTTCCTCAACGTCAAGAACATCGCCAACCGCGACCCGGCAGCTTTCGCTCCGTTCAACACCTCGTTCTACCTGCTACTGGCCAACGCGACCCTCTACGACACCATGGGTCGTGTGTTCCGCGCTGGCCTGCGCTTCAAGATGTAAGATTTGCGCCAGCTTTGACGCAAAGAGGGGGAACACCCGGTGTTCCCCCTCTTTTTTTGGCCCGACGAGAGCGGCGGCTTTAGAAAACCGGCGTCTCGCGGTAAGTGCCCCAGACGGTCTTTAAAGTTTCAATGATATCGCCCATCGTTGCGCCGGCACGTACGAGTTCAATGGTGACAGGCATGATGTTCTGGCTGTCGTCGGCGGCCACGGTCTTAAGTTTTTCAAGCAGCTCGGCCATCAGCTTGGGATCGCGTTCCGCCCGCACCCTTTTGGTGCGTGCAATTTGGCGTTCGGCCGTGCTTTTGTCGTAAGGATGGGTATGGATTTTCGGATCGGGCGTGCCATCGACAAAACGGTTGACGCCGATGACCGGCTTTTCGCCCGACTGTTTACGCAGGGCCGTTTCATAGGCGAAATCGGCGATCTGCTTCTGGAACCATCCCTCCTCGATCAGCTTCAGCGTGCCACCACGGTCCTCGATTTCCTTCAAGATATCGAAAATCCGCTTCTCGTATTCGGTGGTCAGGCTTTCGACGAAGTATGAGCCGCCCAAGGGGTCGATGACCTGGGTGACGTTGGTCTCCTCGGCGATAATCTGCTGCGTGCGGAGGGCCATGCGCATAGCGTCTTCGGTGGGGATGGCAAAGGCCTCGTCGTAGCCGTTGGTGTGCAGCGACTGGCAGCCGCCGAGCACCGCGGAAAGCGCCTGCATGCCGGTGCGCACGACGTTGATCATGTACTGGGGCTTCGTCAGGCTTGCGGCGGCGGTCTGGCAGTGGAAGCGCAGACGCATGGATTCAGGATTTTTTGCCCCAAAGCGCTCCTTCATGATCTTGGCGTAACAGCGGCGCAAGGCCCGGAACTTGGCGACTTCTTCAAAGAAATCGGCCTGGCAGACGAAGAAGAACGCCAGACGCGGCGCGAACTCATCGACCTGCATGCCGGTCTTTAAGACCTCTTCGACATAGACGATGAGATTGGCCAGCGTGAAAGCGGCCTCATGCAGCGGCGACGCCCCCGCCTCAGAGATATGGTAGCCGGATATATTGATGGGGTTGTAGCGCTTCATGGTCTTGGCGCAGTGGGTGATGCAATCGCGCACCAGACGCACCGATGGCGTCACCGGGAAGATGAATTCCTTCTGCGCCATGTATTCCTTGAGGATGTCGGCCTGCACGGTGCCTGAGAGTTTGTTCAGGTCATAGCCGCGCTTCTCGGCCAGCACGATGTACATGGCCAGCAGAATCCAGGCCGAGGGATTGATGGTCAGCGATACCGAAATCTTCTCGAGATCAATGCCGTCGAGCAGCGCTTCCATGTCGGCCAGGGTGTCGATGGCGACACCTTCGCGGCCGACTTCGCCGTCGCTCATGGGATGATCGGAATCATAGCCCATCAGCGTCGGCATATCGAAGTCGGTGGAGATGCCTGTCTGACCCTGGGCGATGAGATACTTAAAGCGCACGTTGGTATCTTCGCCCGTGCCGAAGCCGGCGATCTGGCGCATGGTCCAATTGCGGCTCCTGTACATGGTGGGGTACGGCGCGCGCGTGAAGGGATAGCGGCCCGGCAGACCGATGTCTTCCTCGGGTGTCTCGGCGAGATCGGCCGCCGTATAGGTGCGCTTCACCGGGATATCGCCGAGCGTGAAGAACTGCGTCTTGCGTTCGGCCTGTTTTTTCAGAAACTGGGCGACTTCGTTGGCTTCCCAGTCTTTTTCCTCGGCGCGGAGTTGATCGACGGTTTTGTTCATGTGCGGGGCCTTCTTCTAAGCGAGTGCCGCGGCAAGCAGTTCGCTTGCCAGGGTATAGGGGTCCCCGTCGCGTGCGCTGAGGCGCTCGGCGAGCTTCGGGCGCAGCGCGGCGGAAGCCTGAGTGAACCGCTCGATGAGCAGGTTCTCGGCGGTCTTTTGCAGGCGGAATGACGCGATGGAGAGCCGGCGCTTTTTTCCGCTTTCGGTAGAAAGCGTGTGCTGATGCTTCTGGATGGCGTCCACCAGTTCTTCGAAGCCCTGACCGTTGAAGGAACAGACGCCGACGACCGGCACCTGCCATTCCGGCCTGGGCCCGCTGTGGGCGCCGAGGGTCAGCATCTGCTTCAAGTCCATCAGCGTGCGGTTGGCATCGCTGCGGTCACACTTCGAGACGAGATGGATATCTGCGATTTCGAGCATGCCGGCTTTGATCGCCTGAATTTCGTCGCCAAGGCCGGGCGCGGAGACGACGACGGTGGTGTGCGAAGCCTTGGCGATCTCGACTTCATCCTGACCGACGCCGACGGTTTCAATGATGACGGTCTCGAAACCGCCGAGGTCAAGGATGTCGACTGCGTCCAAGGTGGCGCGAGCCATTCCGCCCATGGCGCCGCGCGTGGCCATGCTGCGGATATAAATGCCTGGGTCCTGGGCCAATTCGGTCATGCGGATCCGATCACCGAGAATGGCGCCGCCGGAATAGGGACTGGAAGGATCGACGGCAACGATGCCGACTTTGCCGCCGAGGGCCCTGAGGCGCGCCGCAAGAGCCGCGACGAGGGTCGATTTGCCGCTGCCGGGCACACCGGTGATGCCGATAACGTGCGCCCTGCCCGCTTTTTTGTATATTTGCGCGAGGGCTGGACGCGCCTCAGGCAGCCCAGCTTCCGCGCGGGAGATCAGGCGCGCGATGGAGGGAATCTCTCCAGCTTCGGCCCGTGGAATCAGCGCCGTGGAGGGCACGTACGCACTCACTCGGCGCGCTCCAGATGGGCATTCATGTCGCGAAAGACCGCGCGGTCGTCGACGACGCGGCGCGCCTTGAAGTCAGTACGTGGCAGCGTGGCTTGGGCGACGATCTCGGCCTTGGCGCGCAGGCCGAGAAGCTTCTGGATGCGATGGCTAACCTCGGCGCGGTATTTTTCCACCGCACCTTCTGCAAAAATCTTGTCGTTGGCTTCCACACGCAGCAGCAGTTCGTCCATGGCCGCTTCGCGCGAGATGACGATCTGGTGCTCGCCGCCGTAGCCCGGAATTTCATTGAGCACGGCTTCGATTTCGCTCGGGTAGACGTTTTCGCCGCGGATCGTAAACATGTCGTCGATGCGCCCGAAGATACCGTTTGGCAAACGCGGATAGGTGCGGCCGCAGGGATTGGCTTCATTGACCCACTGCGTGAGATCGCCCGAGGCAAGGCGGATCATCGGCTGCGAGGTGCGCTCAAGATGTGTGTAGACCGGCGTGCCGCGCTGGCCGTAGGGGACACGGCGCAAGGAATTGGGATCACAGACTTCGGTGTAGATCACGTCCTGCCAGCAGAGCATGCCCGACGTTTCGGCGGAGCCGGCCACGTTCATCCAAGGCGTCATCTCGGCCATGGAACCACAGTCGAAGACCTTCGCATTGAACAGATCCATGATGCGCCCGCGAACGCCGGGAATCGACGCGCCTGGTTCGCCGGAGAAAAACATTTGCTTGAGGCCGAACTTGCGCGGGTCGAGGCCCTCCTTGATAGCGGTTTCGCCCAGGTGCACGGCATAGGTCGGCGTGCCGTAGAAGGCGCTGGGCTTGATCAGGTCGAGCCACTGGGCGCAGCGGGCACTCATACCGGCAGCTCCGGCGCCGAACGGAAAAGCCTTGGCGCCCAGGCGTTCAGCACCCGCGAGCGCACCCCAGCTGCCCATGTAAAGCGAGAAGATCGCGGCAACACAGATGGTGTCGCCGGGCCGCATGCCCATCGCCCACATGATGCGCGCATGGGCGTTGGCAATGGCGCGCCAGTCGTTGCGTCCAATCGCAAACGCTGTTGGCCTGCCGGTCGTGCCGCTGGTGCCGTGCAGGTGGAAGATCTCGCGCTCGGGTACACAGAGGTAGTCGCCGTAAGGTGGATGTGCGGCTTGCGAAGCGCGCAGGTCGGCTTTGGTGACGACGGGCACCTTATCTTCGAAGTCTTCGAGGGACTTCAGGTGATCGGGATGAAAGCCGGCTTCGCTCCACTTGCTCCGGTAGAATGGCGAATGCTCAAAGGCGTAACGGCAAACCTGCTGCAAGCGTTCGAGAATGGCGCGCTCACGCTCCCCGGCAGGCATGGTCTCGCGTTGTTTGAACCAATAGCGGCTGTCGACCGGTGGCAGGTAGGACTCGTCATAAACCGGCGGAAAAGACCAGGATTCCATCGCCCTGCTCAACGCGGTCCGCGCTCGGTCACAAGGCGCGTGAGGGTTTTGACGATGGCATCGGGCGGAGTGTCCTGCAGCATGACCTCATGCACGCCCATGTTCTTGAGCTCGACGACGTCTTCGTCAGGCATGACGCCGCCGGCGACGATGATCATGTCGGACACGCCCTTCTCGGCGAGCAGCTTGAAGATCTTCGGGAATACCGTCAGCTGCACGCCCGACAGCAGACTGACACCCAGAATATCGACGTCCTCCTGGATGGCAGCGCTAACCACCTCCTCCGGCGTGCGATGCAGGCCGGAATAGATCACATCCATGCCGGCGTCCCGCAGCGTGCGCGCAACAACACGCACGCCGCGGTCATGACCGTCGAGACCGACTTTAGCTAAAAGTACGCGAATAGGCTGGCTCAAACGACCTCTCCGTCAATCTGAAATGAAACTAGTTCGTGGTCTTTGGGAACGTGTAGGACTCGCCGACGAAGACATCCTTGGACTTGATATTGATGCAGACGGGCGTGCGGTAGAGCGGCGCGATATTGCGGGTCGCGGGCATTTTTTCGCGGATCGCCATGAACAAGGGCTCGGTGCCCATGTCGGGGAACGCGCCTGCGGTTTCATCGTGGTGGTTAGGGATGAAGACGTCGGGCTTGAACAGCTCGACCAGCGGCAGTGTGCCTTCGATCTGGCGCGCGGGCACATAGTAGCCTTGATAGGCGATGCTGGCGGCGTCGACCTTGCCGATGCGCTGCATGACGGCGCGTTCGCCTTCGGTGATCGGTCCGGAGCTGTCGACCATCATGAACTTGTATCCGTTGTCGAAGGTGACCAGATAGGCATAGGTGCCTTCGGTGAGCACCTTCGGGTCGCTAGTGCCTGTAATCTTGCCGCTGGCGCGCATCTTTTCGCGATCCTCGTCGGACTTGGCGATACCGGTGGCCTTCTGCAGCTCGGCCCAGGCGCCGCCCGCGACTTTGACGAACTCCGGCGTACGCGAGTTGTGCTGTGCGAGGATGGCTTCAATGGTGAAGCCCGGATATTTCTGTACGTCGCCGTTCTTGACGGTCTTCGCCTGCTTGGGATCGAGCCCCATCTTGATCGCGGTTTCGGTGGTCAACGCCGCGCCATACAGCGGCGCACCAGATTGCTTGGCGATCTGCGGGCCTTCGGACATATGGTCGCCGTGCCCGTGGCCGATATAAACCGCGGTGACTTTCTTCAGCTCGTCGGCCTTCACGCCGATATCGCGCGCCGGGGGCGAGCGGTCGTATTGGGCGTCGAAAAGGATGACGGTATCCTTATAGGCCAGCTCGAAATTGGCCGAGCCGGTGTAGCGCATGACAACCAGGTCCGAGCCCTTGGGCGCTGGCCCGCCGGCGGCGACCATCTTGAGCGTTTGGCAGGCACCTTCATTCGCCCAGGCGGGGGAATCGGCGGCGGCGGCAGGCTGGACAGCCAGCGCCAGCAGAGCCAAGGCACTCACAGTGTTTAAAGCGGTCGTCAGTGTGTTGATTGACTTCATATCGCCCTCCCCTTATTGAACTTAAATTATTGAATTCAGAATTCAATAAGGGGCATAGCCGGTCCGACAGTGGCGAGTCAAGATGGCGGTCATGGAATCTCTGCAGCAACCTAAGAGCCTGGTAGATCAGGCTTATCAGGTCATTTTGGATGCCCTTTGTGACGGCACCTTAAAGCCCGATGAGCGCCTGACGCAGGAGGAGATCGCGGCCAGGCTGAATGTCTCGCGCCAGCCGGTGACGCATGCCCTGGCCGTCCTCAAGGCGCAGGGTTTCCTGACCCAGGCCGGGCGCCGGGGCCTGATGGTCACGCCCATCAAGCCCGAGTTCTTCCAGGCGATTTACGAACTGCGCTCGGCAGTGGAGCCGCTGGCGGTAACGCTCGCAATCCCGCGCCTCGATGCGGCGGCGATAGCCACAGCGCGCGGCCTCATCGCCAAAGGCCGCGAGATGGTCGCGGCCAAGGACGCCGGCGGCGGCCTGCAGGCTGACATCGACTTCCACGCTTTCATTTACGACCTATCCGGCAACGCGCTGATCGCCGACAGCATGCGCCTGCACTGGCACCACCTGCGCCGCGCCATGAGCCAGGTGCTGAGCTATCCCGGCATGTCGGAAGCGGTCTGGCAACAGCACGAAAAGATCCTCGACGAGATGATCGCCGGCAACAGCGAGGGCGCCAGTGCTATGATGCGCCACCACCTGTTGGATGCCTTCGCGCGCGTCAGCAGCGGCGCAGCCAAAACGGCATAAAAAAAACCGGCCACCTCTCGGCGGCCGGTTCTGTTGCAAAATCAAATCTTAGTATGCGAGCGGATCGGGGCGGATCTGGAATTTCACCAGCTGCGGACCAGAGGCGTCTTCGCCGCCTTCCTGGTGCCAGACCGGCTGCGAGGCGTAGGTCGCAAACACGCCCTTGCCTTTCCAGCCCTTGGTCTTGTCGTCGATGCGCCCGTCAAGGCCACGCGTATGGAAGCCCATCGGATAGGGCACCCGCAGCACGTTGTACTTCTTGGCGTTGTCATCGAAGGCCAGCAAGGAGTCCGAGTTGGAGCCGGCCGTGATCGATACGTCCTTGCCCATGCCGAGTGTGTCGTGCAGATCGACCCAGCCCAGGTAATGGAAGTCGGCGGTGCCGGTCTTGACACCTTCAAACTTTGGACCCGGTGCGTCGAAGAACGACCAGCCTTCGGGGCAATGCTGACCCTTGGCGACGGAGGGGCCCGACAACACCTTGCACTTGGTGCGGTCGAAACGGCCGAGCTGGCCTGAGCCGTAATAGACGAACACAACACCCTTGGAGTCGATCGACAAACCGCGGTTGATATAGGCCGCGTAAGTCTTCTCATCGAGCTTGGGTGCGGTGAACATTTCAGTCTTGCAGGTTTCGGGCGGTTTCGTTCCCGGGTTGAAGCGCACAATGCCCGAGGGGAACGGATCGGTCTGAGCGAACCACATCGAATTCGTCTTCACATCAACATCGACGCCGTAGAGGAAGCCGGTAATGCGGGTGTCCTTCTTCGGATCGATGGCAACTTCGGTGGTGCCGTTGCTGCCGCCTTCGTCGCCCATGGGCATGCTGCTGCCGGCGGCGGCCTGGTTCCATTGGGTGCGATCCGGCGTGACCGAGACGTCGCCAACTTCACCAACCTTGTTCGGCGTGGTGGAGTTGGTGTCGAGCACCATCGGACACCAGCCCATGGCCTTTTCGGGCTTCGTTTTGTCGGCGTCCCAGACATCCATGTCGACCCAGCTGACGACCTTGTTGTCGCCGCCCGAGAAGTACATGGTTTTCTTGTCGGCGCCGACCATCAGATGATGCATGCCATTGCACATGGGAATTCCTTCGACCGTCTTCTTGGCATGGTCATACACGACAGCAGTATTGGTGGTCTTGCCCGGCTGCGGCCAGTATTTGGCGTAAGGGTTCGCGGGATCGGTGCAGTACGGCATCTTGTCGGGCGGCGGCGCGGAGCCGGGCTTCGGCCCGCCGTAGCGGCCGAGGTCGGTGATCCACAGACGGTTTTTGCGGTCGAGCATAGGATTGTGCGGGAAGGCATCCGGCACAACGTTGCTAGGCAGGAGCTCGACGTTTTTGTTCGGGTTGACCTTGTAGCCGATTTCTTCCTGCTTACCCGTGACCGGGTGCAGGATTTCGATATAGCCCTGCATGCCGATGATGCCGTAGATGGGACCGTTGGCGTTCACGGTTGGATCGTGGCGGTCGGTCGAGACGTTGTCGTGCACGTATTTGCCGTTGGCCCAATCCCACGAGGTGAGCACAAGGTTGCGCTCGACGCCCTGCGGCCGCGGCGGCGTCTCGGTCGGCAAGGCACCTTTCTCGATGCGCTGCGTCCAATCGGACCACATGGCCAGACCGCGCGCACGGCCGAACAAAGTCATGCGGTTAGACATGTCGTTGGCGAAGTCCTTGCCGTGATCGCCGACGACGTGGTCGCCTTCGGGGCGGGCTTTGGTGAGGCGCTCGGCCCAGCCCTCGGGCGTATTGTCGAGCAGCACGCGTGTGTTGACGTCGCCCTGCTGGTGGCACTGGATGCAGCCGTGTTTCATGTGCTGGACCCATTGCTGCTGGGTCTTCATGGTCAGCGCAATGCCGTTGCCCTTGGCGCCGGTGCCGGGGAATTCGCTTTCCGCCGGCGGCTTGGCCAAAGCGAACCAATAGTTGGCGGGATAGATCTTTGCCGCGGTCTTGGCGTCGGGCGCCGGGGTGGCGGTGAGGTTCAAGTTTTTGCCTGGCGTGCCTTCGACTTGTTTGGAGTCAACCAAGCCGTAGCCACGCACCCACACTTGATACTTCGCCTTGGGCAGTTCGGGCAGCAAGTAGCGGCCCTGGTCGTCGGTAACGACGATCTTGATAAGGCGCGTCGGCAGCTCGTGTGTTTCCGCGATAACCCAGACGCCTGCCTCCGGGCCCTTCGGCCCCGTGACGACACCGGCGATGGCGTCGGCCACCGTCGGCACCGCAGCAGCAGCGGCCGCGGCTTGGCCGGTTTGCACCCAGGCAGAACTGACCGCCGCGAAACACGTGGTGGCGAGCAACGTCTTCACAAGTGACTTCCCAATACGCATTGAAATTCTCCCTTTCCCGGTCGTCAAAAGCCTTCATGAATTGGCGAGGGACGGAACCTCTCCCGGTCTCTCCAATGGGCTATTTTAAAGCCTAAGTTGGCTCTCTGAGGGCTCCCTATTTGGTAACAGTATGTATCCAAACGGCATCAAAAAAAGCCGGCCGCCTTGCGGCGGCCGGCTTCATATCGTTGATAGATTTTAGTTTAATACGCGAGCGGATTGGGACGGATCTGGAACTTCACCATCTGCGGACAGGAGGCCGTGAACTTTGTCCAGACATGTTCCCCCGGGCAAGCCGGTTACATCTTGAAGCGGACACCTGCACGAAAGACACGGCCCAGGCCGTCGTACAGGCTGTAGTTGGTTACCGCGTTCAGGTACGGGACGGTATAGCCCACCTGCGCCGGATCGCGGTTTGCGATGTTACGCACGTTGAAGAAGGCTTCCGCCGATGCATCTTCGCCCAAAGCAAACTTGTAGGCGAAAGATGCATCCATATAGAACGCGCCGGCGATGTGGTTGTCATTGATCGTCTGGTTGTCGATGGTGGAGGTCGGGCAGCCGGTGGTGCAGGTGATCCAGCTGTTGTTGTAGACACCCGCGCTTACGGCACGGCCGGTGAGCGAGGCCGTGATCGGGTCGAGGCTGTAGGACAACGTGGCGGTGAAGCGCCAATCCGGCGGCGTGCCGCCGGCATTCTGGCCCGCCGTATCCGTCGGGGTGGACAGACCATTTTTGGTGTAGTTCTTGAAGTACAGCGTGGCGTTGCCGTGCAGCATTGACCTGACCGATTTTCTGCACCAGTCGTAATGTTAGTCTACTGCATGATTTCACTTTGTTCGAGTGGGATTGGAATGGGGCTATAGGCCACCGGCGCCGGTGGCCTATAGCCGAGCGCCGAATGGG